>JAZMZS010000158.1:0-6797 GCA_045586105.1 Eubacteriales bacterium
TGTTAAAATCGAAGCCGGCATAGCTATCCTTGAGAGCTTCATTACCTGCCTCAACGATGCCACAATCCGTAAGTACGAGAGTAGTAGCCTCAACTCCGACAAGCTTGGTATCTGTCCTTGACGCCGCATAACAGTTTTTAGCCGTAGAATTTGCGGATGCGGATATACCGAACAACGCACCGAGCTTAGTTCTTGTTGTGCCGATGACCTCGCCTCCGAAGAAGCAATTCTTGATATCGGTGCCGCGGATACGTCCTATAAGGCCTCCGCTTCCGGAACCGTTATCCGAGGTTACGTCGCAGTAAACGGCGCAGTCCTCAACGACTGCGTTCATAGTTGTGTTCTCGTTCTGAACGTACCCAACTATTCCTCCGCCGTAGGTCGATGCGCTGACGTCTCCCGAGTTTTTACATTCAGTGAACGCTATCTCGCCCGTTATCTTGCTCGATCTCTGGAAGTATGCAAAAAGTCCGCCTCCCATATAAGTAGAGCTTACATCACCCTCATTTACGCATCTCTTAACTATGAGGGACGATGCCTGCGCTGCCGTACCTCCCGAAGGATACGTAACCTCTGCTCTGCCGCAGATACCGCCGACGTGAGGACGGTTAGAGGTGGAGGATGCGCTGTTAGAACCCATAAGGTCGCCGTAATTTACACAATCCTCTATTACGACCTGATTGATCTCCGTTCTGACGTACCCGACGATACCGGCAAGCCTCTGTCTGTCAGCGGAGGTATTGGATATATCTGCATAGTTATTACAACCGATGATCTCAGCGCCGATCTTAGCAATTCCGTTGCTTGTGATACGGGAGATAACACCGCCTGTATTTCCTAAGGTGTTGGTAGGTACTGCATAATTGTCGCAATGTTCTACGTTGATAGTCCAGTTGCCGTAATTTTTGACCATACCTATCATGCCGCCGACGTTACCCTTGCCCTCCGTAGTACCGTACGCCGTGCAATTGATGATCTCGCTGTGGGCGAATACGATTCCTGCGACCATACCCGTGACACCGTGATGAGAGCCGTCTGCAGTATACTTTGTCTCTGCGCTTGCAGCAGCAAAGGTATTCTTGACTGAACCTCTGACGGTAAGATTACGTATCTGAGCACGTTCGATACATCCAAAAAGACCAACGCATCCTTCTGCAGTTATATCAAGTCCACTTATCTCATATCCCGCGCCGTCAAAGCATCCCGTAAAGAGGTTATCATAGTTTCCTATCGGCTTCTGAGTGAGCTCTCCCGCATATGAAGACAAGTCAATATTTGCACCGAGAACGTAGTGTCCTGTCCACTTGGTAGGATCGTTCATAAGCTCAAGGAGCTCCACGGGCGTTGTAATAACGCTCGATCTGTCTACGTAGGTGATATTATCAAACGTATAGAAATTATCCGCCTTGTATCTGTAACGCTCGGAAACGAAAAGCTCAACGGTCGCATCAGCATGGTTCACAGTGCTGTCCTGTCTGCCTCTGATGGTAGCGGCGTGCATTCCGTCGTAGAGATAAACTTTTACGTTACCGGAGCATACGGGCTTTGGCATGCCTGCCCCAAGGGAGCCTGCTCTTGTAACGCCGTAAATCCTTCCGGCGAATGAACCGCCGTTGATAATGAGATTACAATCTCCTTCAACTCCGTTCATTCCGGTAGCACTCGTATTATTGGTAGTGTCAAGCTGAATAAACGTACCGCCGTTGATAGTGCCAGTAAGGCACGCTCCCTCTGCAACCGTTCCGACCTGAGAGTTAGAGGAAGCACGTCTGTTTCCGTTTCTGTAATAAGTAAAAGTTCCGCTGTTTATGGTAATGTTGCAATTATCATAAAGGCTGACGTACTCTGCTGACATTCCGCTGTGAGGCACGTTATATCCTGCAAGAAGCATGGGATAAGTAGCAGAGGATGCATTCGTGCAGACAACGTTGTCCCCCATAGTCATATCGTTGTAGTTACATACAATGATCGTATTAGAGGTTGAATAGATGGTAATATTCTCAAACACGGTATTTCCACCAAGGTAGAAATACGTATTATTCATCTTGAGCTGTGCGCCGCTGTCTCTGTAGTCAACGTCACCGTACTTGGAGGTTATGGTAATGGTTCCGTTGGTCTTAGGCATATGCGTGCCCTGCTGGGTGTATGCACTGTAATTTCCGCATACTACGATAGTACCGCCGCTGTCACGGAGCATTCCTGCGGCAAGAGCTATCGAGCTGACAGCAGTCTCGGGGGTAAGACCGTCATTGGTAAGTGCACCGTTTCCGCCGGAGGAAGCATCAACGTATACAACACCGCTCTCTGCCTTTGGAAGGGCGGGCGAGGTATACTCGGTTCCCGTCAGCAGCGCATAGCACGCCGAAGGAATTGCCTCGTAGCTGTCTTCATCGGGATGTAGTCTGTCTGAAAGGTGAAGCATTACGTCAAAATAATCACGGGTAAGCGAGTAGATATCAAGAAACTCAGCACCCGTATCTGCAGCCGCTCTTTGCTGAAGCTTCTGGAGCGGTCCGTCAGATGTTTTGACTGTAGTTACGTTATAAGGCGCAAAAATGCTCGTCATGACGTAAACACGCTTAACGCTTTCGAGCGCCTGATACGTAGTGATCATATTCTCGAGCTCCTGCTCGATCACCTCTTCCGCCGCGGAAGAAACGAGACTTGAAAGGTCATTGGTACCAAGCATGATAATAACTACGTCGGGCGCAAAAGCAATACTGTCCTGATACTGCTGAGTATCTCTGTATGAAAGGGTCTTATCAGAACGGAGATTATACTCACTGTCTCCGGGAAGTATGTAGGACGCCGCCTTGCCGAAATTACCGACCTCATACCCTTCTCCGAGCTTAGCTTCGAGCATTGCCGGATATGAATAGACCTCACGGTCTATCTGGTCTATTCCCGTGCCGTAGGTAATACTGTCACCGATACATGCAATCTTAACAGGGGTACCGTCTTCCTTCACGATATCTGTGATAGGCCTGGGTGCCGATGCATTGATCGAAAGATCAGGCATTTGCATCTCGGTCGTTGCTTCTGCAAAAGAAGGCAGACAAAGCATTGACAGCGCCATTGACAGTACAAGCATGACCGAGACAAATGATTTGACTTTTCTCATCATTGTGTGTTCCTTTCGTATATTTTTTGTGTGAATAAAAGATACTGTATATATTTTACCAAATTATTATTATAAATAAATATCGGATTTGATACTTTTGTACATAATGATACTCTATTTAACAAGAGCTATACAAAAAACGCACTGCGAAAATTACGCAGTGCGTTTTTGCTATAGATATGTTACTGTGCAATTGCAAGTATAAGAGCGATCACGTCGCGGTTATTAAGCTTGCCGTCTCCTGTGAGCTCGAATCTGTCTGCTCTGTATTCGATATCCCATCCGGAAAGGTGGCGAACTGCGAGGGTTATATCCGCATTGGTAACGGTACCGTCAGCATCGATATCGCCTGTAGCCTCTGCCGTGAAGTGGTCAAGTGCGGGAGCACCGTCCTTGATCGTCCATGTATCGGTAAAGTCGAAGCCTGCATAGCTGTCCTTGAGTGCGGTTGCATCTGCCGAAACAAACGCAACATTTGTCTTTTCGCAGTATGCATCTCTTGCGGTTCCCACAAGCTTTGTTGCAGATCCCTCGAGTGCATAGCAGTTTGTATCGGTGTAAGAACCTGCCGCCTTATCGACTCCGGAGATAGCACCGAGGAAGGTTGCGGTAGCACCAACGATATTACCCGAGTTGTAGCAGTTCTCAAGATCCACGCGGAGCTGCTCACCGATGATTCCGCCGGCGCAAATGGTCTTGCCGCCTACAACGGTGATCTCGCCCGTGTTGACAGAGTTCTTGATATAGCCGTTTGCAGCAAACGCGCTGTTGGACATTCCGAGAATTCCTGCAGCGTAAACGGTGTTGGTTACGGTAGTGTCGGACTTGACCTTAGCATTGTTGATGCAGTTTTCAAAATAGGTGGGGTTGTTTACAAGACCTACGATACCGCCCGAGTACTTGATGCACTTGTTTGTTCCGCCAACGGTAACGTCGCCGTTGTTTACGCACCCGGTCACCGTAGAATGTCCTGTTGCAGCGGCTACGTGGTGGATGTAAGCTACCATTCCTCCACCCATATAGGTCGAGTATACGGTTCCGTAGTTATAGCAGTCTCTGATCTCAAGTACAGCATCGGCGCCGCCTGCCTCAAGTCTGCCTCCGATACCTCCGACGTAAGGAGCATGGGTGCTGGTAAGTGCGTTGTTACCCGAAATATCTCCGTAGTTAGAGCATCTGAGAATTACAAGTTTATCCAAAGAGGTAACGAATGCGACGATTCCTGCGACTCTGCATCTGTCGGTAGAAACAGAAGAAACGTCTGCGTAGTTGTTACAATCAACGACGAACGTTGAATTGATCATGAGTGCCTTGGGGGTAATGTAGGAAATAAGACCGCCCGTGTTTCCGAGGGGGTTTGTAGGAACTGCATAGTTATCGCAGAAATCGACTCTTACCGTTCCCTCTCCGATATGATAGATCATACCTATCATACCTGCAACATTACCGTTACCCTCGGTGGATCCGTATGCTTTACAATTAGAAACATCGGTATTGGAAAGGATCTTACCAACAAGAAGACCTGTTGCAACGTATCCTATAGAAGCTGAGGTCTCCGCATGAGCTGCCGCATAGGTAGACTTAACGCTTCCGTCTACGGTAAGGTTCATGATCTCGGCGCCGTTAACAACACCGAAGAATCCTGCCGACTTGCTGTCCGTAATGTTTACACCGCTGATAGTGTGTCCTGCTCCGTCAAAGTATCCTGAGAAGCGGACGTCGTCATTTCCTATGGGATGCTGGGTACCTGCATCGGTAAGATCGATATTGTCAGCAAGTACGTAATAACCGTCCCATGCATCGGGATCGGACATAAGAGCAATGATATCTTCTGCAGAATCGAGAACGATGTCATTGTCAACCACTGTAACATTCTCAAAGCCCTCGAAGATAGTGCTGTCAGCATATCTCGTACCGAGTACAAGTCTGATATCAGCGTCGTCGATATTAACGTTTGTTCCTGTATAATGAAGTGCCATAACGTTACCGCGTACCATACCGCCGTTGATAGCGAGAGTTACTTTACCCGTAACAACGCCCTCCGAGCCGTCAGCAATATCTCCTACGCGGTTGACTGCGTATACTCTGCCGGGGAAGGATCCGCCGTTGATGGTAAGCGAGCAATCACCGTATACGTTGTTCATACCCGTAGCTGCATTGTTGTTCTGATAGTCGGTAGACTGGAACACACCGCCGTTGATGATGAAGTTAACGGAAGCGCCCTCTTTTACTGCACCCATGGTGCTGGCGGAAGATGCTCTTCTGTTACCGTTTCTCATGTAGTGCCACGTACCGCCGTTAACGGTGATAGTGCAGTTTCCGTCAAATGAAGCCTGCTCCTCGGTCATACCACCGTTGGTTACGTTGTATCCGGCAACGATAATAGGGTTCTGAACACCGGATGTTGCAGCACAGGTAACGGTATCCTCAAAGGTAACGTTGTGGTAGTTACACATGATCATCGAGCTTGATGTTGAAGCAAGCTTGATATTCTCAAACACGGTATCGCCTCCGAGATAGAGGTAACCGGAGTTCATGTTGATCTTAGCGCCTGCAGCACCGTAATCAGTACCGCCATAGAGAGAGGTGATCACGATCTCGCCGTCGGTATCGGGCATATGTGTACCCTGAGTTGCATTATAGAGATTATAAACACCGCATATAACGATAACACCGCCGTTACGGACAAGTCCTGCCGCATAAGGAAGTGAATTGGTGGGAGCCTCAGGAGAAAGAGCGTCATTTGTAAAGTTACCGGTAGAAGAGTTTACATATACGACTCCGCTCTCAGCTACGGGAGCTTCGGGAGCTACATAATTCTCATCACCCGTCAAAAGAGCATATACGGTATCGGGAATAGCATCCGAGCATTCTATTATCGGATGAAGTCTGTCTGAGCGGTGGAGCATTACGTCGAAATAATCTCTGGTAGGAGAGAATACATCAAGGAATTCAGCACCTGATTCAATAGCAGCCTCAAGCTGAACTGCCTGAAGTGTGCCGTCTGCTACAGGCTTGCAAGCATTATCGACCTGAGTGTAAATAGAAGATGCAACGTAAACTCTCTTCACGCTCTCAAGAGCCTGATAAGCGTCAACGAGAGCAACGAGCGCGTCCTTGACTGCCTCGTTTGCTTCGGGTGTGACCATGCTTCTGATATCATTTGTGCCGAGCATGATAATAACCACGTCGGGCGCATACTCGATACTTGCAGTATACTCAGCCTGATCGGTATATGATTTGCCCTGACCTGCCTTTACATTCAGCTCGTGATCGTCAGCAAGGAGGTATGCACCTGATTTACAAAAGTTACCTACCTCGTAGCCCTCGCCGAGAAGAGCATCGAGCTTAGCGGGATAAGTATATTCGGTGTTTTCAAGCTCACCGGTATCCGCATTGGTGGAAACTATCTTGTATCCGTATGTGATACTGTCACCGATACAAGCTACCTTAACAGGAGTGCCGTCCTCCTTTACGATATCGGTGATGGGCGCGGGAGCGGGAATTGCGGCCGATGCACCCGAATCTGCCGTGCCGTCATTGCTCTCTGCAAAAGCAGGCAGTGCCGATGCAGACACTATCATGCAGAGTGCGAGAAGAACTGACAGAAATGATCTGAATTTTCTCATAAACTGTTTCCTTTCTTGTTATAAAGATTGTGTTTTATGCCATTTGT
>JAZMZS010000159.1:0-9077 GCA_045586105.1 Eubacteriales bacterium
AAGCGATCGGCGCACAAATTATCGTTTTATTCTTACCCATTCATAAAAGGTTTAGGAAGGGGGTACGGGGGATAACCCTTTCTCAAAGGGTTTCCCCCGAAAAAGGTTTTGCGCGGTTCTCGGCTTGCAATATCGCAGTGAGCAGGCTCACGGAGATATTGCAGAGCGGTGACGGAAAATATACAAGCGAGGTTACTCACTGCGAAGTGCTACTACAGGATCCTTATTCGCGGCGAGCTTCGAGGGGACGAGGCCTGCGATGAAGGTAAGAAGCATACTTATGCCGACGAGCACAACGGCTGCAACGACGGGCAGGCGTGCTTCGAGCGAGGCGATGCCCGTGAGGTGCTGGATTATTGCGTTTGCGGGGATGCAGGCGAGGATAGTGAACGCGATTCCGATAAAGCCGGATACGAATCCGACGATAAGGGTCTCTGCGTTGAACACTCTCGAGATATCACCCTTGGACGCGCCGATAGCGCGGAGGATACCGATCTCCTTGGTTCTCTCGAGAACGCTTATATATGTGATGATACCTATCATTATCGAGGAAACGACGAGCGATATGGATACGAACGCGATAAGGACGTAGGAGATCACGTTTATTATCGTGCTGAAGCCGCTCATGATAGATCCGAGAATGTCGGAATAGTTGATCCTGTCGTCCTCTGCCGCGCTGTCGTTGTATCTCGATATGATATCCGCGATCTGCTCCTTGTCCTCGAAGGTAGAGGCAAAAATATTGATAGAAGCGGGCGAATCGAGGTCAAGCACTCCGAGATCATCGAGGCGCTCCTTGTGCGACATATCGGAAAATTCGGAGGGCATATGCGCATCGTGCAACTCAGCACCTATCGTTTCGTTAGCGGAGGAAACAAGCTCCGTGAGCATGACGGCGAGCTGATCCTGCGGGGTCTCGGCAAATTGCTTTTGAATACTCTCGGCATGCATCTTTACCGCCATCCCCTCGGCAAACTGAAGCATCGCCCCGTCAAGCTCAGCCTCTGTCATCTTGTCGATATAAGCGGAGATAGCCTCGGGGGGCATCTCTGCCATCTCGGAATAAGCGGCTATGATCACCGCCTTTTTTGCCTCGGGGGTCGGATACTGTGCAAGTATCCCTGCCACGCTCGCATCAAGGGTCTCCTTAGATGGGGTGCTCATTATCTCAATAAAGAGCTTCGCCTTCTCCTGCGCGCCGAGCTTTTCCACGTAAGCGGCGAAGCGCTCCTTTTTCTCTGTGTCGGTAAGAGAATCGAGGCTTCCCGTATCAAACTCAAGTCCGTTTACCACATCGTAGCGTGTGTCCGCCTGCTGTGCCTTGACGACGTCGGAGGCGTTAGTCTGCTCGATGACGTATTCGGTGAGCGCGGAGGTGTAGCCGACGGTTCCCGAAAGGGCGGTCGCGACCGCGTCGGGGTTGGGCTTGATGATTCCGCAGATCTTTAATTCAAGACCGGTGTCAGCATCGTTCATAGCGAGCGACATGAAGGTCTCGTTCTCGCGCATATCGCGGTAGGTTCCGCTTTCCTTGTCATAGGAATAATAATCGTTTGGAAGCATGAGCTTGAAGGAAAGCGCATACATATCCTCATAGGTAAACTCAACGTCCGAGTAGCTCTCGTCCTTCTTGCCTGCCAAAACGTCCTTGAGAAGGTTCTCGACGTCGTTGGTATCACGCAGACCGAGCGAGTAGAGCGAGAGGTCGCTTATCTCGTTGTTCGCGTTGAGCACGAGAACGATATCCTCCTTTGCGGAGGGCCATCTTCCGTCAACGAGCACGTACTGCTGCTCGAGAAGCTCGTTTATGCCCTCTCCCGACTTTGCGGGAAGGATCTCTGACCAGATCTGCATTCCGCCCGACGATCCGCCCATTGCGCTCATCGCAGACATCGATTCGCCCATCATCTCGGGCATTATTTTTTCAAACACGCCCGCAGGCTCGACCTGTCTTATGCCGAACTCGGTGTCCGAGAAGACGTAGAGCGGGGTCTTGTAGCCGTACTGCACGGCGGAGGCGTACTTTTTGAATTCCTCGTCGTTCTCGATAAATTTCTTGAACTCGGTGAGGTTGTTCTTCCTGGTATCCGCTCCGATGTAGCTTGTCATAAGCTCATAGAGGACGGTGTTGACATAAACTCTCGTTCCGTCTCTGTCTGCCATCTCCTCCTCTACCTGCATAAGCGAGGTCAGCATCGAGCTCATGTCCTTTTCCTCGGCAAACAGCTGAATGGGGGCGGAGGAGAGGGTGTCCTTCTGCACGGCGTTGATGTAATCGTTGATACCCGTGGAAAGTGCGAGTATCATCGCAATTCCGATAATTCCGATAGAGCCCGCAAAGGAGGTGAGGAAGGTCCTTCCCTTCTTTGTCATGAGGTTGTTTTTCGAGAGGGAAAGCGCCGTTATGTGCGACATCGGCTTCTTCTTTATCCTCTTCTGCTTTTTCGGCTTTTCTCTGAGGGGGGCAAGTGCGTCGATGCCCATGGGTGGAGTGTCCGTGTCTTCCTTTTCCTCCACCGCGGGATCAAACGGTGCGGTGTCTCCCACGATCTCGCCGTCGCGAAGTGAGATTATTCTCGTCGAATACCTCTCGGCAAGCTCGGGGTTATGGGTGACCATGATAACAAGACGGTCATGCGCCACCTCGGCAAGAAGGTCCATTACCTGCTCGGAGGTGTGGGTGTCAAGTGCACCCGTAGGCTCGTCTGCGAGTAGTATGTCGGGGTTGTTGACAAGGGCTCTCGCTATCGCAACTCTCTGCATCTGTCCGCCCGACATCTGCGAGGGGCGCTTTTTTATCTGATCTCCGAGACCTACGCGCTCGAGTGCCTCTATGGCTCTTCTTCTTCTCTCAGCCTTTGATACGCCCGACAGTGTGAGGGCAAGCTCTACGTTTGCAAGCACGCTCTGGTGGGGGATGAGGTTGTAGGACTGAAATACAAAGCCGATGGAGCGGTTTCTGTAAACGTCCCAGTCTCCGTCGCGGTAGTCCTTGGTGCTTCTGCCGTTGATTACAAGGTCACCCGAGGTGTATCTGTCAAGACCGCCGATGATGTTGAGCAGGGTGGTTTTTCCGCAGCCGGAGGGTCCGAGGATAGACACGAACTCGTTTTTGCGGAAGGAGATATCCACTCCGCACAGAGCGTGTACCGCGTCTGTGCCGGTCGAATACTCTTTTGTGATCTTCTTTAACTCTAACATAAAACGCCTTTCTTATATACTGTTTGCAAAAATGCAATAATTTGTAAACTTAATACCCATCCCGTTGACAAACCGCGGGTGAGGTGATATAATTCTACATGTTTTGACACAAAAAGCCATGTTACTGAGGAGAAACTGATATGGAAATAAATATTTGTCCCGATTATGTTAAAACGAAAAACGGGATCAAACGAGACAAGAGGCTGATACGAACCAAAAAAGCGATAATTGCCGCGCTCATCGATCTGCTGACCGTAAAGGATCTGTCAGAGATCACGGTCACCGAGCTTACCGAGCGCGCCGACATAAACCGCAAGACCTTCTATCTCCATTACAACCGCATCGAGGACATAATCGCAGATTTCGGCGAGGACGTGCTCAACTACACAGACAAGCTCCTGCGCGATCATGTGGAAAAGATCGGCAAGCTTGACGTTGCTGTCCTGTTCGGCGCGATAAACACGGCGCTGACCGACAATCTCGAGTTTTTCAGGGTGTTCGTGAGAAGCGGTGCTTACCATTTCTTCATAAACTCAAAGGTGAGAAGCGATTACATCAAAAGCCTGCGTGCTTCGATCGCGCTCTACTTCAAGGGCGGGGTGCTTCTCTCTCCGTACGTCATGGAATTCATCGTCAGCGGCGTTACCGCAATGTATATCCACTGGCTCGAGACGGATATGCCCGCCGTTTCTCTCGATGCTCTGTCACAGAGCGCCGCGGAAATGGTATCGAGAGCTCTGTCCTGCTTCGGAGAATAAGGGCATGGCAGAAATCAGAAAGAAAAGGAAATATAATGACCTGTGCCGATGCGAGGACTGTCTGTATTACGACTATGACGATGAATACGAGGATAACGTCTGCATGATGCACTTTGACGAGGATGAGGCAGTCAGGTATCTGAGCGGAAGCGGCACGCGCTGCCCTTATTTCCGCTTCTATGACGAATACAAAAGCGTGCAGAAGCAGAACTGACACGGGTGTTATTTCACTATAATACCACACGAAAAGGAATATGTATACATTTCATTTGTAAAAATAATGTAAAATGTTGCATTCTACCCATTGGGCGGAGCAATGGCATCAGCCTGCCCGCTCCTATAGCAAAAAAGGAATTTGAATGAGATATTCTGTAGGAATAGACATAGGCTCCACTACCACAAAGATAGTGGTGCTCGATAACGGAAAAAGAATATACGAGAAATACGAGCGCCATATGGCAAGAGTAAGAGAAAAGACCGCAGAAATGCTCGGAGAGCTGAGCGGACTTCTCGGAGAATGCGAGATCGCGCTCACCATCTCGGGCTCTGCGGGGCTCGGGCTGTGCGAGGACACGGGCATCGACTTTGTGCAGGAGGTATACGCCACCACAAAGACGGTAAAGAAGCTCGAGCCTGACACCTCATGCGTGATAGAGCTCGGAGGAGAGGATGCGAAGATCATATTCTTCGGCGCGGGCACAGACGAGAGGATGAACGGCTCGTGTGCCGGCGGCACGGGGGCATTCATCGACCAGATGGCTACCCTGCTCGACGTTACCGCAGACGAGCTCGACGAGCTTTCGCTCGGATACGAGAGGATATACCCGATAGCATCGAGATGCGGCGTTTTTGCAAAGACGGACATTCAGCCTCTGCTGAACCAGGGGGCGAGGAAGGAGGACGTCGCCCGTTCTATCTACATGGCGGTGGTGAACCAGACGATAGCAGGACTGGCGCAGGGACGGAAGATCGAGGGCAAGGTGCTGTTTCTCGGCGGACCTCTGCATTACTGCAAGGGGCTCGGTGAGTGCTTTTGCAAGGTGCTGGGGCTAAAGGAGGAGGACGCGGTCTTCCCCGACTACGCCCTTTATGCCGTTGCTCTCGGAGCTGCCTTGTGTGCCGAGAGCACAGGCACGCGCACAACGGTATCCGAGGCGGTGGAGCTTATCAGAAGCGCACGGCCGCGCGCCTCTGCGGGAAGGCTCGGCAGGCTCTTTTCCTCGGATGAGGAATACAGGGAATTTTCAGAGCGGCACGCAAGAGCATCCGTTCCCGAGAGAGACATCGCCTCCTACGAGGGAAATGCTTATCTCGGCATCGACTGCGGAAGCACAACGACCAAGCTCGTGCTCATTTCGGAGCAAAAGGAGATACTCTATTCATATTATGCATCAAACAAGGGAGACCCCGTATCGGTGGTACGGGATCAGCTCTCGCATATTTATTCACTCTGCTCGGACAGAATAAGGATCGCGGGCTCTGCCGTCACCGGCTACGGCGAGGAGCTGATCAAAAACGGCTTTTCCTGCGACCGCGGACTTGTCGAGACGATCGCGCACTACACGGCGGCAAGGCACTTTATGCCCGAGGTCGACTTTATCATCGATATCGGCGGGCAGGACATCAAGTGCTTCAAGATACGCTCGGGCGCTATCGATTCGATCATGCTAAACGAGGCCTGCTCCTCGGGGTGCGGGTCATTTCTCGAGACCTTCGCAAGATCGATGAACTGCGATATTGCGGAGTTTGCCGAGAGGGGGCTTAAGGCAGAGGCGCCCGTCAATCTCGGCTCGCGCTGTACGGTATTCATGAACAGCAGCGTTAAGCAGTCGCAAAAGGAGGGCGCTACCGTCGAGGATATTTCGGCGGGGCTCTCGATCAGCGTTATCAAAAACGCGATCTACAAGGTGATCCGCGCATCAAGCGCCGCGGAGCTCGGCGAGAATATCGTCGTGCAGGGCGGTACGTTTTATAACGATGCCGTTCTGCGTGCCTTTGAGCTGGAGCTCAAAAAGAACGTCATCCGTCCCTCGATCGCGGGGCTGATGGGTGCTTTCGGTGCGGCTATCTGCGCTATGAAGACAGAAAAAAGCACGCTTATCTCGCCCGAGGATCTGGCAAAATTTACACACACGTCAAAGCCCTCAGTCTGCCGCGGCTGTACAAACAACTGCCGTCTGACAGTCAACTACTTCGGCGAGCGCCGCTTTATCTCGGGCAACAAGTGCGAGAGGGGTGCCGGTGAGAAGACGGGAGGCTCGGGGGAGCTTGATATGTACGAATACAAGCGTTCCCTGCTCGAGGCTCTCGGAGAATCGGACGCGCAGCCGTCAAGAAAAGAGGTCATAGGGCTTCCTTATGCTCTCGGAATGCTCGAGCTTTTGCCTCTGTGGCACACGGTATTCTCATCGCTCGGCTTCGGTGTCAGGGTGAGCCGTCCGTCGACGAGGCGCACCTATGAAAAGGGGCAGTTCTCTATTCCCTCAGACACGGCGTGCTATCCCGCGAAGCTCATGCACGGGCATATTGCGGAGCTCCTCGAGGGCGGGGTGGATGCGATATTCTATCCTTCTCTCTCATACAACATAGACGAGGGGCGCTCCGACAACCACTTCAACTGTCCCGTGGTCGCTTACTACGGCGAGCTTCTCGCAGGTAACGTGGAGGAGCTTAACGAGGGGAACTTCATGCATCCTCACCTGAACGTAAACAACGCGCGTGAGCTGGCAAGGGAGCTTTTCATCTATCTCGGCGCACGCTTCCCCGATATAAAGAAAAAGGATGTTTCGCGTGCCGTACGTGCGGGCTTTGAAGCGCTCGGAAGGCACATGGCGGCGGTCAGGGCACGCGGAGCTGAGATCATTGATGCGGCAAGAGCCGAGGGCAAGCGGATAATGATCCTTGCAGGCAGACCTTACCATATCGACCCCGAGATATGCCATTCGATAAACCGTCTCGCATCCTCGCTTGGCTTTGCCGTAGTCAGTGAGGACAGCGTATGCGAAAGAGCAAAGGAAAGCGTGCGCCCGAACGTCCTCAACCAATGGACATACCACGCACGCCTTTACCGCGCTGCACGCTTCGCATGTGAAAATCCGGACGTACAGCTCGTTCAGCTCGTGTCATTCGGATGCGGTGTTGACGCTATCACGACAGACGAGGTGCGTGAGATGCTCGAGGCGGAGGGCAAGATATACACACAGCTGAAGATCGACGAGATCACAAATCTCGGAGCGGTCAAGATAAGGCTCCGTTCACTTATCGGAGCGCTCGAGGAAAAGGAGGGTATGGCATGAAAAGACGCGGGGGATACGTTGAATTCACAAAAGCGATGCGTGATGACTACACCATTCTCGCGCCGAACATGCTCTCTATCCACTTCGAGCTGATACTGCAGGTGTTCCGCGATGACGGGCTGAAGGTGGATCTGCTTACAACAACGGGGCCCGAGATCGCAGAATGCGGGCTCAGATACGTACATAACGACACCTGCTATCCCGCGATACTCGTTATCGGACAGTTCATCCACGCGATAGAATCGGGAAAATACGACCCGCACAAGGTCGCTCTCATATACTTCCAGACGGGAGGCGGATGCAGAGCCTCAAACTACATTTCGCTGCTCAGAAAGGCGCTCAGGAAGGCAGGCTACGGCTATGTGCCCGTCATCAGCTTTTCATTTGCCTCGCTCGAGGAGCATTCGGGCTTCAAGCTGACGCTGCCGATCGTGCACAGGCTCGCTTACTCGGTAATATACGGGGATCTTATTCTTTCCCTCGTCAACCAGACAAAGCCGTACGAGATATGCAAGGGAGATGCAGACAGGCTTGCTCACACGCTTACGCGCAGGCTGGTAAGCGAAATGCGCGAGGACGGCGTTTCCTACAAGAAATGCAGAGCCAAATGTGCGGAGATAGTAGAGGCGTTCAAGAAGATCCCGCAGGACAGGTCTCAAAAAAAGGTCAAGGTCGGCATAGTCGGCGAGATCTACGTAAAATATTCGCCTCTCGGCAATAACGCTCTCGCGGATTTTCTCGTCGAGCAGGGCGCCGAGACGGTTTATCTCGGGCTTGCCGATTTTCTTCTGTATTCGCTTTACAACAGCATCGTCGATTACGATCAGCTGAGAAGAGGAAGCCGTCTCAAGAGAGAGATATATTCCTTCCTCGTTGACTTTATCGTTTCAAAGCAGAAGGATATCCTCTCGCTCATAGGCGAGGGGGGCGTGTACACCGTTCCGCCCGCCTTCGATCACACCCTGGAGGGGATAAGGCCATATCTTAACTGCGGTGTCAAGATGGGCGAGGGGTGGCTGCTTCCCGCCGAGATGGTGGAGCTGTATTCGATGGGTGTCAAGAATATCATTGTTACACAGCCCTTCGGATGTCTGCCCAACCACATCGTCGGCAAGGGCATGATGAAGCCTCTGCGAGACAGAAATCCCGACATGAACCTCGTTGCGATAGACTATGATGCATCCGCATCGAAGGTCAATCAGGAAAACCGCGTCAAGCTGATGCTCGCAAACGCAAAGGAAGCGCTTGCGGCAAAGGACGCGGAGATACCCGAAAAGGCAAAAGTATAAATACGGGGATAAGCGGGGAAACCCATTTTTCGGGGAGAAACCCTTTTCGGGGGAAACCCTTTGAAAAAGGGTTATCCCCCGCACCCCCTTCCTAAACCTTTTAGGAAAAATGGCAAGGATAAAACGAAATTATGTGCGCCTATGCTTTATGGGGCGCTTTTTTCTTTGTCCCAAGCTCGCGCCACCGCGCTCGTAGCGGTTATCGAAAAAGTAAGGTCGGTAGCTTGCATAAAAGTTTTGGTCGAGCTTTTTGGGCAGCTCGCGAGTTCGGGCAGCGCCCGCCTGCGGCGCTTTCTTTTTTGTTAGCTTTTTTCTTTGCGCCTGTTTTGTCAAAGAAAAAAGCGAGATTGGTTCAGATGTTAGATCGATTAATGTAGGAAAGCAAGGTCGTTAGCTTGCGAGGCTTGCCTCGCATAGCCGTCATTTTCTGCCTTGTTCGGAGCAAAGAATAAGCGCCCCTATAAATCATAGGGGCACTGCAGACTGAATTGCGTTTTTTATCTACCCGGTTTTCAAGAGCTTTTGACAGGGGG
>JAZMZS010000160.1:0-8098 GCA_045586105.1 Eubacteriales bacterium
AGCTCTAACGTCGTTGACGGAACAGGCAACGTGATTTACAGCTACTCGTTCGGAAACAGCTTTGCTAACACCACCATCACCCTCGCAGGCGGCGAGTTCCTTGACGGACAGGTCGCATTCGGCGGCGGTTACAAGGGTGACACCGAGACTGTAAATATTACAGGCGGCGTATATGAGCAGGATGTTATCCGTTATGTAGACGGTGCTGATCCCGTTGTTCTCTTCGCAAAGAACAGCTGATCTTTGACCCAATTTGCCAACCTATCCCCGTCATAGGGGATAGGCGGCAAGAAAAGAATATAAGATCTCTTGTATTCTTTTCTTGCCGTGGGAACGGCATTTTGCGCATATGAAGGAATACGGTGTGTTGACGTGTTCTTTCATTAGCGCAAAAAAATAAAAATTTACATAAAAGGAGAAACAGGCATGAAAAGAACAAAGCAGTCCCTATTGTTTAGCATAATATCTCTGTTATTATGCTTCTCAATGCTGCTCGGAACTACTTATGCGTGGTTCACGGACAGTGTGGCATCCGCGGGAAACCGCATTGTGTCAGGAAATCTTAAGGTCGATCTTCTTCATCAGACCTTGGATGCCCAGACAGGTTCATCCGAATGGGTATCTCTCAAGAAGAATCCCGACCACAAGATCTTCAACTATGACAAATGGGAGCCCGGCTATACGAGATTCGAAAAGCTGAAGGTTGCCAATGTCGGAAAGCTTGCACTCAGATATGAGCTCTCTGCTACATCTGTTGCAGGCACGATGTCGCTTGGTGCAAACGGCGAGAGCCTCGCTGATGTTATCGACGTTTATCTCTACAACGGCGAGAGCACCGCGGCAAGCTTCTCTGAGATCAAGCAGAGCGGACAGTGGATCCTTGCAGGAACTCTGAGCGAAATGCTCAATGCGACTACTGACGGATTTGCAAGAGGTAACGTTCTTCCTGCAGGCGCAGCTCCCGTGGCTGATGCTGCTATAGGAGAGCAGGTCATCTCTATTGCTCTTCATATGAAGGAAGAGGCAGGCAATGAGTATCAGAATCTTTCACTTGGTGATCTTCATGTAACGCTGCTTGCAACTCAGCTCGCAAACGAGTTTGACAGCTTCGGCAACCAGTATGATAAGAATTCTGTATTCCCGACAGCAAAGATCAACTATTCTATAAACTCTCCCGTAACCCTCAATGCTGACAACACGACAGCACAAGAGGTAAGCCTCGGAGGAACCGAGGACAGCATCAAGGCAACCGTTCCTGCGGGCGCTAAGCTCGATGCAGGAACATCATATGTTACTCTTTCGGTAACGGAGCTTCTGAACACCAACTCGAATATTACCGTCGAGTCGGATCAGGCGACCCGTTCTGTTGACGTTCACGTCAGCGGAGTAGCAGAAGATAACACCGCACCTATTATTGTAACCGTAAACGCACTTATGCCCGCAGGCTACAATGTAGGTAACTTTGAGCTTTATCACATCGAGAACGGCACTCCTGTGCTCATGACTGGTGTAACAGCGGATCAGCTCGATGCGCATAACGAGTATTACTATGATGCTGCAACCGGTAATGTCAAGATGGCACTCTGCTCCTTCTCCGAGGTAGCAGTTGTAGCTGATGACCACCCCGAGTGGAACGGATATACCGATCACTCTTGGTATCTTGATGCCAAGGCAGATTCAAACGGCAACGCACCCGGTCATGTCAGCAACCCCTACATAATCGTTAGTGCTGACCAGCTCAACAGCTTTGCTCAGATCGTCGGCGGCATGGCTGTAGATGCAAACGGTAATGCTATTGCGCGCGATGATTTTGATAAAGAGTATGTCAAGATAACCCGTGACATTGACCTCGGAACCGAGGAGGGACACACCAAGATGGATGAATCGGGTCTTCCTTACAGAGACGGAAAACAGCTCGTATTCTATCCTATCGGCTATTACTTCACCGACGATAAGAACGGTGACGGAACGCTCGACGACCATTACAGCACCGTATATTCCTTTGGCGGAAGCTTTGACGGAAACGGACACACTATCTCCAATTTCTATCAGAACACCTGGGAGATGGTCGGAGATAACGAGTACTATCCCGTATCCGAGCACCGTTACAGAGACGGTATGGGTCTGTTCGGTTACGTATATGACGCAGAGGTAAAGAACCTCACGATAGACAACTTCAAGTCTGACGGTGAGTTCACACCTACCGGATGTGTTGCGGCATATGCACATGCAGCTGATTTTATCAATATTTCTGTTACGAACTGTAACCCCCGTGTCTACAACACAGGCAACGGCGGTATCGTCGGAATCGGCGGTCTTTCCGATCCTGAGCCTACCGCACGTAAGGCGATCAAGTTCCAGAATATTACTGTAGACCAGACTAACAAGATCACCGCACTCTGGGGATCCTGGGACGTTTCCTGCAGCGGATTGATGGGTATGCTCAGAGGTCCTTCCGATGTATCCAAGTGGATGAAGGTCGAGATCGACAACTGCCACGTTGCAGCTCAGATCGATGCATACAACGACGTCTGCGGTAACTATCAGTACTACTGGTACCGTTACTCGGGAATGCTCGTCGGTTCTATCAGAACGCATACGACCGATGCAAACGGATACACCATCCCTGATCTTTCGATGATCAAGTGTACCGATACGACCGTTTATTTCGGTGATTGGAACAACTATTACTACTGCGAGCTTGTTGCAAACTCGCTTGCTTCCTATACTCACGACCATCAGTTCAGCCGTCTTACAGAGGTCAAGAGCTTTGACGTTCCGAACAAGACGTATGTGACTCTTGACGGTGAGACAAAGACCGTTCCGGAAACGGGAAGCTATCACTACGTATATCTGTTGGATCCTTCTAAGGGACATTCCACCGAGAATGCATTCTGCGTCCACTTTGTAGACGGAGAGAGATATCTGCATTCGAGCCGCGGCAAGGAGGAAGTTGATACAGATGGAGACGGAGTAAAGGAAACCGTCATGGTAGAGGATAAGCAGCATGTTTATCTCCCCTTCAACAAGCAGCTGTTCCAGGGATACGGCTGGGGTGTCAAGAACATCCCGATCGAGGAGGCTCAGCTTAAGGCATTCGAAACACAGTTCAATACCACTCTTGATATCACGGTTCTTGATACGACAGAGGGTTACTCTGTTGAGAAGTTCCAGCCCAGAGACGGCATTGAATTCCTTGCTATCGGATATACTATGAGACTCGGCGATATCTTCGACGAGATCGACAACATTTCTCTTCCCATCAACAGCACGAACGTCAAGATAGACATCAGCAAGGTCGGAGCTACAGATAATTCCTTCAATTATTATAACGTAGCTTACACAGATGAAAACGGTGATAGATTCGAGAATTGGGAAGATATCCGTATCAGATTTATCAACTGGAACGGAGCCGGTAGGTATATCCTTACCATTCAGGATTACTATTACTGCACCGCGACCTCAATAGAGGTAGAGGTTGGTAGATTTAAATACAACAACGGTCAGGATACCGTATACATATGGACTGATCCGGAATTGAACGCACCCAATGCCAACTATTCGCCTTATGTTGCCAACATGACCGAGGCTTACGCTAAGCTTGCGCAGCTCAATGCAACGAGCGGCAGAAGCGGCGGTAGAATCGTTGTCATTGGTAACTACACTCAGAATACGATCTTCCGCACTCCCGAGCATAAAGGCAATATTACTGTCACAAGCATAGATGATGCTTCTACCTACTGGATCGACGAGAGACAGAATAATGTCGGCGTAAGATATATCTGCGGCGGACCTACCACGTTTGATGACCTGAGAGTAGAGGCTACCAAGACCTCTAACACCACGGGAGAGGATGGAACCTCCAAGCTCTCTTGGAACGTTGTCGGAAACTTCCATGACCTTACAATTACCGAATCCGTGACGGTGGACAGAAAGGGCAACGACTTTATCATTGTTCTCGGACATCAGGGCGGCGGTGTATACGGAAGCACCAAAAAGCTTGAGGTCAAGGATGCAACGCTTACAGTAAATGGCGGAACCTGGTCTGAGGTCGTCGGAACGGTAAGAACCTCCTTTGAGTCTTCGAATGAAGCAGGTACAGGAGCTGTCGATCATCTCAGCCAGTTTATCAATAATCAGTATCACTTGAATATTAACATCGGCGGAAATGCATCTGTAGACAAAGTATTCGGACACAGCCGTTCGATGGAAGAGGAGCTTTTTGAGGTGCTTCAGGCAGGAAACCTCGGAACCAATGCTTCCTGTGCTATCAGCCTTCTCGGAGGTAAGGTGACCAGATTCTTCGCACTCAATCACCTCCAGGAATGCAACAGCGGATATCAGAGAGGCTTTACCGTATACATCGGTAAGAACTTTGATATTGCCGGCAGCTTTACCGACGCTCCTGCACAGACCGCTAACAATGTTAGCAGAGGCTCCTACGTAGTACAGGGTCTCTCGGGAGAGTCTGTATACAAGTATGCAGGTGAGACTGCGGGAATCAATATTCCCGATGTCAGCGTGTCGACAGGTATTGATTCCGATCTTCTGATCGGCTGCTCCAACCTTCTTGTAGAATACGTTGAAGGCGAGGACAGACTCAATGCGGTCAAGGAAAATGCAAAGATCCGTACCTACACCTTCGACCACATCGAGTATGGCTACCCCGTTGAGCCTCAGCCCTTTACCGACGATAAGGACGTATTCTTCGTTGGTTGGACAGGAACAGGCGACGGAAAAACTGCCGATACGTTCATGAATTCGGTTGGTTGGAAGACAGGTCTTCTCATCAATAAGCCCTCGAATGGTGATGAAGGAGATTACGGTGAGAATACCGACGAAACTACAAGCACCGAGGGAACCGGAGAGAAGTATCCTATGGAAAGCCACCTCTGGTACTACTTCGATAACTACGGCGGAACCTACGTTGCTAAGCAGAAGATGTACGTCGGCGGATCTACCGCGATCAAGGATGCTCCTACTCCCCTTACCTTTACCGCGGTTCATGACGGTGTTGATTACCGCACTTCCGGCACCGCCGAGTACGGTTACTTCATTATTGCTTGCGCACCTATCGGAACGGCAGCAGACGGCACAGCTCAAGAGGCAGATCCTTATTACGTACGCATAGCGAATTCCGAGGTAATCTTCGAGAATATCACCATTTTCAACAGAGCAGGCTACGAGCTTAAGGAAGGCTTCGGTGTTGACACCGTCATCGATAGTAAGACACCTTACTTCATAGTTGATAAGAACGGTAAGCTCGTTATCAAGGAGACTGTAGAGTTCGCAGCCAAGCTTTCCGGCAGAGAGAATGTCTACGTAGAAGTAAGAGAGGGTGGAACGCTCTATCTTGAGACTATGGGCTTCTCTTCCTACACAGGTGCGGGAACCATCGTTCTCTCCGATGAGCTTATTATCGAGCTCAATAAGGATGAAAACGGTATCGAGAGACTCAACCAGCTCCGTGCGTTTACCGACCAGGGCGGTACGATCTGCGACGAGCGCGGAATCACACTCAAGATCCACAAGCATACAAACGGTGCGAGATTGATTTTCAACTATGACGGCGGTATTCCCAATATGGTAGACGGCAAGCTTGAGTACATACACAAGGTTTATGTTGCCGACAACGGTATAGGAAACGGCTCGAGCGCGGCTTACCCCTTGAATCTGCTTACTCCTGCATATACAGCTCTCGGTACGAGCGGCGGTATTGTTGAGCTCTGCGATGATTTCACATTCTCGGGATATACATTCGAGGAGCCAGCTCATTCCAAACCCATCACCGTACTTCAGACGAGCGGTAAGTTCGGTGTTGATGGAACTCACAACAGCTACACCTACAGACTTAACGGTGATACTACCTTTGAGAATGTCCACTTCTTGTCTGAGATGCGTGATGCTAAAGACGGTCGCGGAATCATTCTCGCAGCTCAGTATCACAGGATCGAGCTGAAAAATTGCAAGGTCGAAGGTTATACTGTAGCATCGCAGTTTAACGGATCCTTCACTGTTGTGGGAGGCTTCGATGCAATGGATGCGGCTGCTGCAAACGCTGCACAGGCAAATACCAATAATTACTCTAACATAGTAATCAACGGTATAGAGGCTGTGAACGGAAGCAGAGGCGTAGCTATCGTCGGTCTTGACAGATATGTTAACAGAACCAGCACTACTGATGCGAATATTACCATCAACAGCGGTGATATCCACAGAATTTACGGTTCTACCGACCAGGGAACACCTAAGGGCAAAATTAACATAACTATTAACGGTGGTAACTTCCATCTCGCAGGCGGATTTACCCTTAACAGCAAGACTACTGTTGATTCGATAGTTCTTGATATCAACGGCGGTACCTTCTATGCAACAAACGAGATCAAGTGCCTTGCAAACAAGACTACCGTTCATATCGCAAGCACTGTTGATAAGTCAACTCTGACCTTTGCAAACAATCCCACTATCATAGACGACTGATCAGATAAGATGATGCGCTAAGCATATCTATGATAAATTGCCACCCGACCGAAGGGTCGGGCGGCAATCAGAATGCACAAGCATTTTGTGCATTCTGATTGCTGAATAAAAAGCAAAAAAATTACAACAGGAGAAGAAAATGAACAGGACGAAGAGATCATTACTACTTTGTATTTTGTCACTTTTGCTTTTCGCCTCCGTCATTTTGACGAGCTCGGTGTATGCAGCCGAGGCTTTGCCTCAGTGGCAGGGGGAAATTTCCGATTCGCTCGACGGAGAAGGAACCGTAACGGAGCCTTATCTTATCGCGGATGGCGGCGATCTTGCATATCTTAGCAAGCTTGTCGCAGAGGGAAATAACTTTAGCGGAAAGCATTTCAAGCTTGTCTCTGACATTGATATGAGCGGCTCTTACTTTTATCCGATAGGATACGATGTAGCCGCAAGCTATGTTGAGAGCGGCCGCGCATTTTCCGGTATTTTCGACGGATGCGGAAATACTATTTTCGGCATTCACCAGAGCACTCTCGATATGCAGGGTGTTTACAAGGGTATAGGATATAATGCGGCTATGGGTCTTTTCGGCCATTTACATAATGCCGTAGTTACCGATCTCGTCATAGACGGCTTTGAGGCGGACGGAGAGTATGCGGACGCGGGCTGTGTTGCGGGATATGCATCGGGTGAATGTACCTTTAAGAATATTCTCGTCAAGAACAGCAATGTAAACACTCTCGGCGCAGCTGCCGCAGCCATCGTCGGATGGGATAAGGGCGGTTATTCCGCTGCTTCTGCGAGCGCCTTTACCTTCGAGAATATTACCGTTGACAGCACTAACATTCTCGGCGCAGAGAATGATTGCTTTGCGGGAGGAATTCTCGGTTTTCTCGGTCAATACAGCACCGCTGATATTATAGACTGCCATGTTGCGGCAACGCTCGGCGCACCCGCTTCGGATTATTACAGTGCAGGAGCACTTGTCGGTGTTATCGACAGCTACGATTGGACAGACGGCGGACGTGTTGTTGATACCGACGCTGTCAGCGTTTCAGATTGCACTGTATACGGCGATGCGGCACTCGCATGCGGTTATGCATGGGGAATAGAGGATGCCTACACGCTCGACGGTGTTGAGCGCAAGGACGGACAGGCACCCGACACCGTCACCAAGTTCAATGCAATAGAAGGCGAATACGTATTCGGTACGACCGTATCCTTCTCGGATATTTTCACTTCAATTGACGGACTGACCACAGAGATAAAGAATGACAACGTAGAAGTTCGCGTTATCGCTGTTACAGGGACAGCAAGTGCGGTCGTCTCGGCTAATGAGACCGATCCTATGCTTGGAACGGTAACCTTTGACGGTGTGGGAACTGTTCAGCTTACGATCTCCGATCATTATTTCTGTGAGATGACATCTGTCACCATCACGGTTTGCGAGCCCGACCCCGTAGTTAAGTTTGCAGGAACGAATAAGGAAGTTCTTATCGGAACGACCATCAAGGCATCCGACATCTTCTCGGCACTTGCAGATGCAGAGATCGATGCGGCAAACGTGACCATCACCGTAACCACGGTCGAGGGTGAGTTCAGCGCAACGATCGCCGATGCGGCT
>JAZMZS010000161.1:0-14818 GCA_045586105.1 Eubacteriales bacterium
GCGTATTTTCATACGTGATCGCCGACGACTCGCGATCGATCTGACGTATTGCACAATTTATGCAAGCGAGGCTCGAGGATGACAGTCGGGAGGGGCATTTCTGCGCATGCATAATTTACGTAATTTCCTATGCGGATATAAAAAAAGCACCGACCTGAGCGGTCGGCGCACAAAGAAAGGTTTTTCCTTTACCCATTCATAAAAGGTTTAGGAAGGGGGTGCGGGGATAACCCTTTATCAAAGGGTTATCCTCGCCTCTTATTCCCTTATTCTCTTATTCAGCGAGCAGCTTTACAAGTGCGATCGCATCTCTGTTGTTGATGCTGCCGTTTCCGTCAAGGTCGGCAAGCTCCGAATGCACCGCCGTGTCCGAGTATCCCGAGAGAAGACGGACTATCAGGGTGATGTCGGCATTGTTGATATCGTAATTCTTGTCGAGGTCTCCCATAGCGGGGACAAGCTCGGTCTCCGAGCCGAAGCCGCTTATACGCTCTGCCACGCTCATGCTGTTTGCCTTCACAGCGAAAACGGTATCCGCGCTCTGAGGATCGGCTACGGTAGGCACTCCGTTTACCCACTCAAGGGGCTGCAGGTAGAGACGGCGCATGGTGTAAGCCGTGTCCGTGTATTGCTTTGCGTGGTAAACGCACCAGGTCTCGGAGCCGTCGGGGGATGATACGAATACCATAGCACCCGGGGAATATATCCTGTTTTCGTAGCTGGCAAAGTGCATGGGATCGGAGAATTTCTGCCACTTGGACGCGCTTGTGAGCTCGTCCGTCTTGCTTCCCGTGAACTTCAGCAGTCCCGTGCAGTACTCGTCGCCGCGCGTGTGTCCTGCGGCGTAAGGAACGTAGAGCACGCCGTCCGGGGATATGAGCGGAACGGGTCCCTCCATGATCTTTGTTGTTGTGGTGGGAGCCGCCTCAAAATCAGCCGAGGGGGATGAGATTACCACAGCCGAGCCCAAAAGCGAGGTCGGGGATGCGAGCTTAGTCAGAATAATGCTGTAGGACGAGCCGCATATGAGGTATCTCACGCCTGCCCATTCGACGAAGCGGGGGCTTGAATAGGAGCGTGAGGAATCCGAATTATTGATAACTCCGCAGTAGGTAAAGGCGTCGGTGGGGGCGCTTCCGCCCTTCCATACGTAAACCTGACGTACCGCGTGGTCATTCTCCGAGAGCGAGCAGCTCGCGTACATATACCACTTACCGTCGAACTTGTATAGCTGAGGCGCCCAGATACTGAGCACGTCAGCGCCGTTTCCGTTATCTCCCGCCGTCCAGATAAGCCGGGGCTTTGCATTGTCCACGTCGCAGAGGTTGGGTGAGCGGGTCATATATATAGCCTGCTTGCCGTTGTTGGTCGCGGCGTATGAATAGTAATAGTAGCCGTCCTCCGCGAGAACCACCGACGGGTCGGGGTGTCCTCCGATCGGGTTTGTGAATTCTATCGTTGCATCGATCTCTTCGTCGAGCGCAAGAGCCTTTTCGTAATTGATGCTGCTCGTGCTGCTGCCGTCAAGTCCCTCGCTTCCCGTGATGGAGGTGACTCTCGTCAGATCTGCGCCCTCGTAGAGGTTGAGCGTGTAGCTTCCGTCAAGCGAAGCCGAGCTGTCCTCCGAGGCTGAAATATCACCGCAGAACTCTCCGCCGTATACGTTTATTACGATATCGGCGGTATTCGACACCGTCTGTCCGACAGAGGAGGAATAAGCCGCACTCAGCCCGACAACGGGGCAGAGGAACTGTCCGCCGTAGATATTTAACGTTGCATTTCCCGAATAATTGTTCTGTCCGGTCGCGGCAACGAGGCTGTTGTAGGTTCCGCCGTAAATATTGATGTTGATATCTCCCGTCATGTCACGGACGGTGTCGCCTGTGTGCAGACGGTAGTTTCCTCCGAGGATCCTGTGGTAGGTTCCGCCCAAGAGCGTGATATCTCCGCCGTCAAGTCCGGTAGGCGCGGGGTCTCCCGTTCTGACACCGCCGTAGATCGAAAGACCCTTTTCAACTCCGCGCACGAAGCTCGGCTCGGTGCTTACATATTCTCCTATAGTGAGCTTTCCGCCGTTTACCGAAATAAAGGTGTTGTTCTCGACCGGATAAAGATCAAGATGCTCGATGACCGTCTCGCTTGAAAGCTCAAAGCCTGCGTGAAGCGTGATCTTGGCTCCGTCGGTCAGCGCCCAGTCGCAGCCGCCTCCGAAGGCGGTAAGCGTCATTTTTGAATTAGAATCGAACACGCCCACTCTGTTGAAGTTGACGTTTTCGGTGATGACCACCTTGTAAGGATCGGTCTTTACGTATTTGGTGGCGTTTGCAAGCTCGCGGGGGATGCTCGGGGAGCTTCCGTTCGCCGTAGTGCTGAGCGTGTCCGCAACGAAGAGGATATTGTCCTGAGTTCCGAGCTTATTTACGTATTTTCTGAGCGTTACCGTCGAATCGACACTGATCTCCCCGGCGCCCGTGCCGTCCATTACGGGGGTGACCTCAAATTTTCCGCCGTATGCACCGACCGAGAAGAGCTCTGCCGTGCCTTCCTTTGTGCAATAGAAGTTTGCCGAACGGATACCTCCGCCCATGACACATATTCCGACCGAGGTCTCAGAGCCGAGCTCGGACGCATAGATGTCACCGATAATAAGTCCGCCCTCTATCTTGACGGATGCCGTGCCCTCGGTCTTTTTTGCCGAAGAGCCGTAGATCGTGCCGTTTATCTGTCCGCCCTCGACGACTACTGCCGTACCGCGCTTTGAGCTTCCCGCACGGAGGTTCTCAAATACGCCCGAGCGCACTCTTATTACGTGGGGATCGTCCGAGCTTCCCGCATCAAGGTTAAGCTTTCCGTTGACGGTAACGTCACCGCCCGAGACGGTCTTTGCCGTCGAGTCGTACACCGCGCACTCCGCTCCCACAGTGATATCGTGTCCCTGAGAGAATATCGTGACTTCCTTCGCGGCGGTAAGGGTCATATTCTCGATGACGAGCGGTGCGGGAGCCTTGAGATCACCCGAGAGCCTGAGTGCTCCCGTGGCGGAATAGTCGTGTGTGCCGAGCTTGGTCGTCATTATGACCTTGCCCGAGGCTGCGGGAACGCTTCCGCCTCCCGTCGAGACCTCGTCCATGAATATAATTCTGCCGCCCTTGCCTCCGAGACGCGAGAACGCCTTCCATATCGTCTTTACGGGAAGGGACGCCGTGCCCGAGCCCGCTACGTTGTCGTTTCCGTTTGCGTAGCTGATAAATACGTTCTTGCCGAAGCCCTTGACCATTCCCTCAAGCGATGCGGGAACGTACTGATACGCATCTCCGTCGGCGGTGGTGCCGTCGATGGTCTTTATGTTCGGGAAGCTTCCGCCGTTTATCTCAAGGAAGAAGTCGCCATCGAGAAAATGCGCGGGGTTCTGCGAGAGATACACGCCCTGTCCGCGGATAGTTCCGCCGTTGATGGTAAGAGTTACGTTGCCTTCCTTTCCGGGCATACGCTGGGTGTCGTTTTGTCCGACGTGGCCGAAGCAGAAGAGCGAGCTTGCGATGTCGCCGCCGTTTACGGTTATGTCAAGGTCGCCTATCATAGAGGAATCGCACACGCCCGAGAAGACGTTTTTCGCTCTGGTGCCGCTTCCCGAAGCTGTAAAAGTACCGCCGTTGATGATGATGCTGACGCCGCCTACCGTGCCCATGACATCGCTCTCGGAGGAGCGGTAGTGTCCGCCGTTGAAGATGTTCCATCTGCCCGAGCATACCTCGATGGTGTAGCCGAATATCTTGGCATCGGTGATGCTTCCCGTGAAGACACCGCTCGATAGGTCATAGCCTCCGTAGATCGAGGGAGCCTCGACTGTCGAGAGCGGGGTGATGCCGCTGCCGAACTTGACATTATTTCCGCGGCAGAAGAACGCCGTTCCCGCACTCTGGTCGAGCCTGATGCTCTCAAAGGTCATGTCCGAGTTTATATGGATGTTCTGTCTGAGATTGAGCGTAGCGCCCTTTGTCTGATAGTAATTCACCCCTCCGTACACGCATGTCATGCTGACACGCCCGTCGGATGCGGGGAACTGCGCCTTTGCATCCGTGTTTACCGTGTAGTCGCCTACAAGAACGACCGTTCCCGCGCCTCCGAGCTTGGTGTATGCCGCATCAAGCGTGGCAAGCGGAGCCGAGGGGGATGTTCCCGCATTCGAATCCGACCCTCCGTCCGAGAGATATACTACCGTCTCAGCCGCAGAAGCGGTAAAGATGCACACCGCGCTCACCGCACACAGCAAGACAGCGCAGAGTATTATCAAAAGCCTCGATCTGTTTTTCATAGAAGTCTCTGTCTCCTTTTTTGTCATTTTGTAATCACAATATGCTCGCGGACACCCTGACCCGCCCGCACTTATATCCATTATAATGATATACAAAAAACACCCCGCTGTAAAGTGCGGGATGTTGTTTTTATATGCGGATTTGTGTCTTTGTTCAGTCGCGGCGGTTGCACATCTGCTTTTTATACTCCAGGGGGGAGGAGCCGAAGTGTGCGCGGAAGAGCTTATAAAAGAGCGAATACTCGGAAAAGCCGCATTCGTCGCTTATTGTCTGGCAGCTTTTTTCGGTGGTTATGAGAAGCTGGCGGGCGTTCTCAAGCCTGAGCAGGTTCACGTACTTATACGGGGTAGTGCCGTAGGTCTGCTTGAACACGTCGATGAGGTAATTTTTCGAATAAGACAGGCGCTCGCTCAGCTCCTCAATCGAAAAGGGGGCTGAGGACTCTGCCGCGATGATCTCGTACATCTTCTCGGCGAGGGCACGGCGGGGAGAGACGAGCTTTTTCTGCGAGGAATCGAGGATGGAGAGGAGCTTATAGAATATGTAGCGCTTTTCAAAGCGTGTGCGGATCGGGTCCTTGCATATCCTTTCCATCTCCTTGAAGAGCGGGACCATCACCTGCGGGTCAAATTTTCCCTCAAGCGGCAGCCCTTCGTCGGTATCCTCGATGCTTCCCTCAAAGTGAATATAAAAATACCTCGGACATTCGCTCGGTCTGTCTGCGGACTGGCGCAAAAACGCCTTTTGTATGTAATAGTGATTTTTGCATACAGAGACGGGTACTCCGTCCTCGGTGAAATGGAGAGTTCCTTCAAGCATAAATATAAGTACATGCTGGTCCCACATGCGGGTTATATGTGATTCGCCTTCGTCAAAAAAGCGGAAATTGCAGGCGGTGTACTTCGGAAGATGATGAAAGCTGAGTTTTTCCATTTTTTCTCGGCACCTTTCTCTGGTATTGGTCGGATTTATTGTAGCACAAGTGCCCCGTTTTTTCAAGATTTATGTTTGTTTTTTTGCAATATTGTTCTGTGTTTTTGCATAGATAACAAAGCTTAATTGTGATATATTTAAGGTATAAACGGCAATAGAACCGAAACGAACGAGCATTTTGGAGGTAGATACCATGCAGAGATACTCACAATATACCGCGGACGAGCTCAAACCCGCAGGGTGGCTGAAAAAGCAGCTCGAGATCCAGGCAGAGGGTCTGTCGGGGGCGCTTGACAAGGTCTGGCGCGACGTGCGCGACAGCGCATGGATAGGCGGAGAGGCTGAGGGCTGGGAGAGAGTTCCCTATTGGCTCGACGGCTTTATTCCGCTCGCTTATCTTCTCGATGACGAGGACAAAAAGCAGAGAGCGAAAAAGTACGTCGACGCTATCATCGACAGGCAGAAGCCCGACGGCTGGATATGCCCCTGTGCCGACGAGGAAAGAGAAAAATACGATATCTGGGCGCTGTTCCTTATCTCCAAGGTGCTGATGGTCTGGTACGACTGCTCACATGACGAGCGTGCGGTCAGCGCCGTATACAAGGCACTCAAAAACGCCTATGAGCTTCTTTCGGAGGACAAGGTCACAATAAAGAGCTGGGGCAAGTTCCGCACCTTCGAATGTATGATCGCGATCAACCGCCTCTACGATATATACAAGGAGGACTGGCTCATTTCTCTCACGGGTATACTGAGAGAGAAGGGTGCGGATTACACAAAATTCACCGAGGACTGGAAGACACCCATCAACCACTGGAGGCTCGAGACACACATCGTAAACATCATGATGGCGCTCAAGAGCGAGGCGGTAAGATACAGACTGCTCGGCGAGGAATACACCGACGAGGCTGAGGCGCTGTGGCAGGTGCTCGAAAAATACAACGCAACGAGCGCAGGTGTCTTTACGGGAGACGAATGCCTCTCGGGAATCAGCCCCATTCAGGGAACCGAGCTCTGCTCGGTGGTCGAGCTGATGTATTCGGCTGAGACCCTGTTCGCTTACACGGGGGACGGAAAATGGGCTGACAGGCTCGAGCGCGCGGCGTTCAATGCGCTTCCCGCGACCATCACCGAGGATATGTGGGCGCATCAGTACGATCAGCAGTCAAACCAGATAGAGGCAGCTCCTCTGCCCGGCAAGTCGATATTCCGCTCGAACGGCGGTGCTTCCCACATCTTCGGACTTGAGCCTCACTTCGGCTGCTGCACCGCAAACTTCAACCAGGGCTGGCCGAAGCTTACACTCAGCGTTTTCATGCACACCGATGACACTATAGTAAACGTAACACCCATCCCCGCGTGCCTCGATACCGAGATGAAGGGCACGGGTGTGAGAATTTCGATAGACACCCTCTACCCCTTCAGAGACAGCGTAAAATACACCGTCAGCACCGACGCTCCCGTCTCTTTCACCCTTAAGCTGCGCGTACCCGCATGGGCGCAGAGCGTTACTCTCGACGGTGAGCAGGTCTGTGCGGAGGACGGATTTATCCCGCTCGAGCGCGAATGGAAGGGCGATACCGAGCTTACTCTCGCATTCACCCGCAAGCCCGAGCTGAAGACCCTCGGAGGGGAGCTGTACTTCGTTACCTACGGTCCTCTTACCTTCTCTCTTCCGATCGAGGGAGAATGGAAAAAGGCAGAGTACGAGCGCAACGGCGTGGAGAGAAAATTCCCCTACTGCGACTGGCACGTATTCCGCCGCGGCGAGTTTGCATTCGGCTTTGACAGTGAATGCTTCACCGTACGCGAGTGCGAGGGAAATGATATTCCCTTCTCTCACTCGGAACCGAAGCTCGTTATCGACGCCCGCCTCTGCCCGATCAACTGGGAGATGGCGGACGGCTACCGCAACATTCCCGCAAAATACCCGACCGACCGCCGTGCAACGGGCGAGGCGCGTACGCTTACCCTCGTTCCCTACGGCTGTACCTCGCTGCGAATGACCGAGATGCCCTTTGTCATCAAGCAGCCCCTTTCGCTTATCAAAAAATAAACATCAAAGCTCGTCTCCATATTCCGCAGATGATCACCGTATTTGCGGAATATGGGGATTTTTGTTCTGTGAGATGGTAATTGTGCACAAAAAATTTACCGTTTGGTCAATTTTAATGTGAATATTCGCCCTCTGCGCTATTGCATTTTTTGTTCTCTTATGGTAAAATCAACACAGACGTACACCATCACCACACACAGACACGAGGGGAATAGCGACGGAGGACAGACGGGTTGAAGAAAAGGAACCTTGACAAAACGAGACGTACCGACATCAGCATAGCCGTTATTTTCACAGGAATGCAGGGCGCGGGGAAGACCGAGTTCTATAAGCGCTACTTCTCGGAGGCGTACACAAGGATAGGACTGGACGAGCTCGGCACGAGACAGGCGGAGAGAGCCGTGATACGCGAATGCATTTCGGACAGCTCGAGCTACGTGCTCGACAGCCAGAACCTTACCCGCGAGGACAGACGCAGGTATTTTCCGCGTGCCAAGGCGGCCGGATACCGTATCATAGGGTATTATTTCCCGACGACGGTCGAGGCTTCGCTCGAGCATGCGGGGCTGTCCCGCGACAAGATGGCACAGCGCCGTCAGAAAAAAGCATTTGACAGATTAGAGCCGCCCGAGTATAATGAAGGTTATGACGAGCTGTATACGGTCACCCTTCACCGTGACGGCAGCTTTACCGCTGAGAGGATAATACGAAGCGAAAACGAAGATACTACATAACAAACAGTGCCATGCCCGCGCCAAGCGTGTCGGAGCGGGACAGGACATTCATTTTTCTTTCTCCAGAAAGAGCCGTCGAAAGATGGCTCTTTTTGGGGAAAGGCACACTCGACCCTTCCCATAAGCAAAGGAGATATTTATATGCAAAAGAAAAAGGCAGAACACTCGCACTACGTTCTCTCGCTGAGAGAGCGCGCAAGGGCGCTGGTGGATGCGCTGAGCGCCGAGTTCGGATACGCATCGGTGCTCTGTGTCGATGCGCAAGGTAAGAATTACAGAGTGGAAAAGTCCGGTATCACCGCACAAGACGAGCCTCTGTACTGCTCGCGGGGCATCAACATCCGTGTCGTAAGCGGCGGAAATGTCCTCGAGCATGCAGTCTCGGATCTGGGCGAGGATGATATCGAGCGGATATCTGCGCACTTCCGTTCGCTCGCAAAGGAGCTTCCCGCGGGGGACTTCACCCCTTCCCGCGAGCCCTGCACGCTTGATGCTCAAAGCGAATATCTGATCGATCCCGTACAGGCCGGCGACGAGTGGATCATCGCACGTCTGAGCGAAGCAAGAGAGAGCGCGCTCGCGCTTGACGGGCGGGTGTTCGATGCTGTATGCCGATGTGCATGGAGAAAATACACCAAGCTCTTTATGTCCCCATCGAGGGATATGATACAAAGCGTGATGTGGGCAAGCGCGGCGATCCTCGCCCTCACACGCGACGGTGAGCGTATCAAGGACTCCTACAGGGGCTTTTCGGGGCTCGGCGGCGTTGAGGTGACAGAGGAGCTGAAGGCGCAGGGCGTGGGTGCTTCGGTAAGAAACGCCATAGACCTGCTCGATTCCTCTCCCATTCCCGCAGGAGAATATGACTGTGTGTGCTCCCCCGATGTTACGGGGCTGATAGTGCATGAGGCGTTCGGTCACGGGGTCGAGATGGACATGTTCGTAAAGGACAGGGCGCTGGCGAGAGAATACGTGGGAAAGCAGGTCGCAAGCGGGCTCGTTTCGATGCATGACAGCGCCTCTGCTGTCGAGGATGCGGCGTCATACTTCTTTGATGATGAGGGAAATCCCTCTACCGACACTCTGATCATAGACCGCGGGACACTGCTCACGGGGATCTCGGACGAGCTCTCGGCGCAGCGTCTCGGCACCTCCCCGACGGGCAACGGCAGGCGCGAGAGCTTCAGCCATAAGGCGTACACCAGAATGACAAACACCTACTTTGAGGGAGGCGAAAGCACGCTCGAGGAAATGATCGCCTCGATCGACTACGGCTTTTATCTCGAGGAAGCAAGAAACGGCATGGAGGACCCGAAGAACTGGGGCATTCAATGCGTTGTCGGTATTGCGCGTGAGATAAAGAACGGTACCTTTACGGGCAGGGTCTATTCGCCCGCGGTGCTATCGGGCTATGTTCCGGATCTCTTGCGCTCCATATCGATGATGAGCCGCGACGTGCATCTCTACGGCACGGGCTTTTGCGGTAAGGGCTACAAGGAATGGGTCAAGGTCTCGGACGGCGGACCTGCGATCAAGGCAAGGATAAAGCTTAGCTGAGGTGAGTGTGATGAAGGATAACAATATTATAGATAGCCTGTGCTCCATCCTCGCGCAGGAGGGGATAGAGGATCACCTTATCCGCGAGGTATGCGAGGAGCGCATCGAGCTATATTATATAAAAAGAGAGCTTGATATGAAAAGAAGCGCACGCCTGTGCGATATTTCGGTCAGGGTCTACCGTCGCTTTTGTGAGGACGGAGAGGAATACAGAGGGTCGTGCAGCGTTATCATCTTCCCTTCAATGACGAAAGAGCAGATCAGGGCAAAGCTCCGCTGTGCACACGATGCCTGCCTGCACGTAAAGGACAAGGCATACCCGCACGCGCCTGCACTCAGCGAAAGGATCGTCTGCGCCACGCGCGATCCCGCCGAGGTTGCAGAAAAATACGCCCGCGCGCTTTTCGCGGCAGATAATGTCGAGGGGGCGTTTATCAATTCCGCAGAGATATTCACGTCAAGGAAGACCACGCGCATCCTCACCTCACACGGGGTGGACGTAAGCTATGACAGCTTTGAGACCTCGGGGGAGCTTGTGGCGGAAAGCAAGCTCTCGGAGGATGTCGAGCTGTATGACGCCTTCCGTTATTCGGGCGAGTGCTATGAGGAGCTCGAAAAAAGAGCGGCGGCACGCCTCGCTCAGGCACGCGAGCGCTCTGTTGCGCAAAGGCTCTCCGAGGGCGGTGAATTTGATGTAATACTCGAGGAGGAGCATGTGCGGGAACTGCTCGGTTACATGCTCTGGCGCTCTGACTCGAAAAACATCTGCACAGGCTATTCCACGGCAAGGGTCGGAGACGAGGCGGGCGGAAGGATACCCGATATTACAGCCTCGGTAACGATTCCCTTTTCCGAGGAGGGCATCAGAATGCGCGAGCTCCCTCTGGTTCGGGATGGCAGGCTCTGTGCGGTCACGGGCGGAATGCGCTTCTGCTCGTACCTCGGATGCGAGCCCGCAGGCGTGTACGAAAGGATCACGGTCAGCTGCGGCAGCAAAAGCAAGGATGAGCTGTGCTCGGGAAGGTGCATTCACATAGTCAGCTTCTCGGATTTCCAGTTTGATCCCCTCGACGGCTATTTCGGCGGAGAGGTGCGCCTCGCTTATCTTATCGAGGACGGCAAAAGAACACCCTTGACCGGTTTTTCGGTAAGCGGCAACTACCGCGAGCTGTGCGGCAGCTTCGAATTCTCAAAAGAAAGGGCGTGCAGCTACAGCTACGACGGACCGAGGTATATGAGGATCTCGGGTGTATGTGCGGGTTAGGATGGCATTTATAGCATAAAAACCAAAAAGGAGAAGCGCCGTTTGGCTTACTTCTCCTTTTTGGTTATGTGAATGATGATGTCAAAAATTAGTCCTCGCTCCGAGGCTTTGTGCTGTCGCGCAAGCTCGACAGCTGATGCGGCGGTCTGTTACTGCCAGCCTGCGAGCTTCTGCGCAAGGGCGATCGCATCACGGTTAGAGACCCTGCCGTCTCCCGTGAGATCGCAGTAGGTGAGGTTCGCCTTCTTTTCGGTCCAGCCCGAAAGCACGCGTATGAGCAGAGTGATATCGGTGTTGTCGATGGTTTTGCTTGCGTTGACGTCTCCCATTCGGACGACCGAGGTGTCGATAAGGTATACTATACCTTCCTTTATCTCGAAGGTGTTGACGAAATCAAAGCCCTCGTAGCTCGAATAAAGCTCTGCCGCCTCTCCCGTTACCTTGGTGGCGAACGCATCGTCAAGTCCCTCTCCGAAATAGCATCCCGTCACCGTGACCTCCGTACCGAGGGAGGTAGAGCCGAGCACGCCGTGTCCGTATGCGGACTGTGTTGCGCTCGAATAGCAGGAGGTAATATCCACGTAAACGTGCGCACGTCCGACGATTCCTCCGACGTATGCGGTCTTCGTGGTTATGGCGCTCGCTACGTTGCCGTAGTTGGTGCAGTTCTCAAGTGCCGAATACCATGCAAGACCGAAGATTCCGCCGCAGTCATTATTCTTCGAGCTGACAGCACCCGTGTTTGTGCATTTGAGTGCCTTCGTATAGAAAAGTCCGTTCGACGCATCTCCGACGTGCTGGGTTCCGCCGACGATTCCGCCGACGTATCTGAAGCCGCTGACGGCTCCCGAGTTTACGCATCCGCGAAGCGTGATATCCGCTATCCCGGCGTGCGAGCATCCGATGATACCGCCTGCCGCGCCCTTGGCGCTTGCCGCGGTGGATGTGACTGTGCCTTCGTTTTTGCAGTTCTGAATAATAAGATTTCTCGAGGTATTTTCGTTTTTGTGGGCAAGTCCGACAACACCTCCCGCGGTGCTCTTTGCCGTGACCGCGGCGCGGCTCGTGACGTTCTGCACCCACGTTCCCGCAGAAGCGCATCCGACAACTCCGCAGCCGTTGTCATAGCGGTTAGCGCCCGAGTAGGTCGAGCTGATCGAGCCCGAAACAGTCAGATCGCGTATAGTGGCGTTGGTCGTATGCCCGAACAGTCCCGTGAACGCCTCGCTTCCCTTGATGTCGAGACCGCTGATCGTCTTGTCATTTCCGTCGAATATTCCCGAGAACGAGGTATAGACGCCTGCCTCGAAGCCTATAGGAGACTGGGGAAGACCGTTTGTGCCCTCCGACATATCGATGTCGTTCATCAGCATATACTTGTCAGTCCAGGAATAGCCTGCCTCGCGGTTCATGAGGTTGAGCACGTCATTGGCGGTGTAAAGCGGCTTGTAGCCCGATGTAACGCCCGTTGTGGGGGTAAGGTCCACCGTCGATAGAAGCATACCGAGCGCCTTTGTGACAGACTTGTCATTCGTATTGTGGTTTCCTACGGCGTAGAGCTTGTAGCCGTTGATGAACAGGGCGTTCCAGTAGTTGTAGGTGACCTCGGAATTGTATACGTCAAAGGGGTAGTAGCGGGTAAAGTCATCAATTGAGATGTCAAGAGCATCCTCGTAGCTGACAGCCTCGTTCGAGACTACCACCTGAAGCTGCTTGTAGTTGCCGACGTCGGTAGGATGCGGCTCGGGGAGCGCATCGTCCGTCTGGAAGGAGACCGCTATTCTGCCGTCGGGCAGAGTTACTACCCAGGGCGCTGCCGTTGTATAGCCCTCGGCGTGTCCCTGCGCGATAGTGCGGGGCTCGGTGAAGTTCACGCCGTCGCGCGAGAAGCATACATCAACCACCATCGGGAAGCTCGTTCCGCCCCAGTCGCCCCAGTTGCGGAGCTTTGTCGTTTCTATGCTCATTACGTAGGTACCGTCATTCAGACGGGAGATAGACTGCATTCCCGCGCGCATCTTGACCGTGCCCTCGGGGAAGCCGTATTCCTCGTGCAGAGAATCGGTGTAGCCCGAAAATACCGCAACGCCGCCGCCCCATGCGCCCGTCTGCTCGTCAAGCTCGTGCATGACGATATTCTGGGTCACCTTCGACTCGGAATAAGGGAAGGTGGTATCGAGGCGCTCGTTTGCCGTGCCGGGATTGATGATCAGATTGCCCGAGCCGTATTTTACAACGTCACACGAATAGTAAACACGGAGCTTTCCATCTATTCTGTATATCGTGGGCTCCCACAGACCCCCGTAGCTCTCCTGGCTCGGAGAGGTAGCGGTGCATATGGTCTTCACATCCGACCAGCTCTCACCGCCGTCGGTCGAGGTGAGGTAATTTATGTTCGCAGTATAGGTGCCGTCAGCATTTGTTATAGGACAGCGGTATGTAAAGTAGAGCACGTCCGTCTGCTTGTCATAATAGAGATAGCTGTTTGCGGGAAGATAATCCGTGCCCGTATAATCAACTATAGTCTCATCCGCTCCCCATGTCCTTCCGCCGTCGGTGGAACGGTTGAGCCTGAGAAGCTTGGACGAGGAGGAGGATGCAAGCAGCAGCGTTCCGTCGGGAAGCGCCTCCATTCTCGGATATCCGCCGAGATCGCCTATAACCACAGGTGTGGTGAAGTTGATATTTTTGTAGGTGTCGGCTGCTTCCGTCTCAAGCGTCACAAACGGGAGCGCAAGCACGCACATAACAGCGCACAGCAGCAGCGCCATTGTCTTTTTGCACATAAACAGTTCTCCTTTTTATACTTTGTCGGGCATTTCTTTCAATTTCTATTCTACACACAAAGTATACAAATATCAAGTTGATTTAATAATTATCACAAGAAAATATATATTTATGAAGTATTATTTTTTCTTCTTGTGCGTAAAATGTTGAAAGTGTTGATTTCTTTGTGGTAGAATAGAAGCAGAAAAGCAATATAAAACCGAAAGGAGAACGCCGTGAGAATACTGATGCTTACCTCCCGCATGGATATCGGGGGGGCGGAGAGCCACATCTATACCTTGTCACGGGAGCTCGTGCGCCTCGGACACAAGGTGATCACCGCTTCTGCGGGGGGGAGGTCTGTACAGCTTCTCTCAGAGGCGGGGGTAGGTCATATCACCGTCCCTCTCGATCGGAAAAGTCCGGATGCCGTGTATCTTTCCCGCGTCGCGATCGCGAGAATAATAAAAAAATTCCGTCCCGACATAGTTCACTCGCACTCCCGCATACCCTCCTTCATATACGGACAGCTGACTGAGCTTTCTGTGCGCACGCCTCTGGTCACAACGGTGCACATGCCCTTCGGGTACGATCCGCTCACCGAATGGGGAGATGCGCAGATAGCGGTAAGCGGCGATCTCGCCTCACACCTCGAGCAATGCTACGGTATATGCGCCGAGGGTACGGAGGTTATTGAAAACGGCGTTGATACCGAGGCTTACGCATGCGCACTCACAGAAAGGGATGCCCTCAGAGAGAAGCTCGGGATCGAGCGCGGGGCGCTGGTATTCTCCTGCGCATCACGCTCCTCGGCAAGCCGTGCGATGGCGGCAGTTTATCTGTGCAGGAATGCAAGGACGCTGCTCAGAGAAAACGAGCACCTGATCGTCTGCATTTCGGGCGGTGTCGGCAAGGAAAAGGATCTCTCGGGGGTAATACACAGAGCCGCGGACCGTGCAAATGCCGCACTCGGAAGAAATGCGGTCATCGTAGCCGAGGGACAGATCGACATAAGCACCTACCTTGCCGTCTCGGATGCCTTCATCGGGGTGTCGCGCTCGGCGATCGAGGCGATGGCGTGCGGTCTTCCCGTAATAATTGCGGGAAACGAGGGCGTGGGGGGGCTTCTCACTCCGGAGAGCCTTCCTCGGCTCGCACAGGCAAATCTCACGGGAAGGAAGTCGGATCGTGG
>JAZMZS010000162.1:0-9775 GCA_045586105.1 Eubacteriales bacterium
TCTAATTAGATTGTTGTATTATTGACGAATTTGATTTAAGTCTACTTCGATGCTGCTCTTATTTGCAATTCGTTTTTGTTAGATATTTGTCTATCGTTTGATTTTTATGAAGTTTAAGTCTTTTTTTACACAATAACCACACTAAAATCCAGCGCAGAATAGTAAACATTATTACCGCATCGATACCCGGAGATCATATAGCAGCAGCTCGCAGAGTGCTTCAGATCGGATAGATATAGGGTTGCCCTGAATCGAATAAAATTCCTGAAGTTACCCTAAGAAATCGGCTTGTTCAAGCCATTTTTCCTGTATCGGCAGATTTTTGCGGGATCCGAGGCGTTTATTCTGCCTTTCTTACCTGTTTTTTTATTAGATTTATATCTATTTTATATATCTTACCATCACGAAGTTAACCCACGGTTGACATGTTTTTTTCCTTTTTTCGGCTATTGATACTCATTTTGCTCAGTTGTTGTTACTTTTCTTTACAGAAGAACGGCTTTTTTGTGTTTTATACAAGTCTAATTTATTTGCATTATTTCTCGTGATCCGGTCCTGTACAACGCTGTTTTTTATATTTCACCCTCACTCTCTCATTACTTACCTCTTCTTGATGCGTTTTTTACAATTTATTCTTTTAAAACGCTAACATTAGATCGTTTTTGGCTATTTTCCTTTTGAGGAATTTCCACTTTCGCAACCAAAAGTTGCATGACCTGTTTTTTGCCTTTTTCTGTTATTTTCTACTTCATCCTCCTTTCCACACTTTATGAGACTTTATGTCCTTTTGTCCTTTTTAAGTCTCGTTAGATTTTTTTTTCAATGTGTTTTACGTATATCGTATGTTGCTTTTATCTAATCTGCTTCCGATTTCCTTTTTTCAGAGAATGATCCTGATTTCTGATCTCCGGACACGCTTTTTCTCATTTTTCATCCAAATTTGTCAGCCCGTGGCACACTTGCCTTGTACTACGGTTCATTCTTCCTTTTTATCTGCCTTACTGTCCCCTTCCCCATCCCTCGCTCTGCATTTATCGGCTCGGATAACTTACATCCTTCGCTTTTCTTTCTCACCCTCGCACAGTCAGGCTCGCTCATGACCCTTTTATAGCTCCTCGCAGCAGTTATTTTATCGATTTTTCTGCTGTCTGCCGTTTTTCACGTATTTTCCTTTCGTACCTGTTTTTTATAAAAAAACCACCAAAAATCATTTTCAAAACGCTCGCCTCTCGGTGTACTGTTTTTTATCCAAAGCTCTTAATTTTTTTGACTTTTTATGGCATTTCTGTTATATACTGTATGTTTTTGCACTAATTTTGCTCATTTTGCTTTTTTTCGTTACTTTTTTACGTTTCTTTTTTCCTTCCCTTTAGTTGTTATCATCCTTTTCGCTCTGATCTTATCAAGCATCACACCTTTTTGAGCGAAATATCTTTATATTATTGTCTTTTTGTGCTATCATAGAACAGACATACGATCTTATAGAGCGTTTTTTTGCTTCTTAACTATCTTTTTGAGGTACAAAATGACATACGATAAGAGGGTCAAGCGCCCTGCCCTTACGAAAAGAGAAGCTCTTAGAGCGACAGATCTGCGGAAGAGACCGTATGAGCATAGCTGCATCATTATTTAACAGGATCAAAGGATAAGCGCATGAGAATAATATCACTCACAGAAAACACATCTGCATCAGAAGAGATCGGCGCAGAGCACGGTCTTTCGCTGTATATCGAAGCAAACGGGCACCGCATCCTCTTTGACGCGGGACAAACGGGGCTTTTCTATGAAAACGCAAGAGCACTCGGTGTCGATCTGTCGCAGGTCGACATTGCCATTCTTTCGCACGGGCATTATGACCACGGCGGAGGACTGCAGACCTTTCTCTCGCTAAATGAGCGCGCACCGCTGTATCTTAGCCGTTTTGCATTCGGTGAATACTACAACGGCACAGAAAAATACATAGGTCTCGACCCCTCACTTGCCCACTCGGACAGGCTTGTATTTACCGAAGGAAGGACAGAGCTCGGCGATCGGCTCACACTCATCTCCGCGCTTGAAATGAACTGCCCCTATGACCTCGGCTCATTCGGGCTGACAGAGAAGAAAGACGGCAGCTTTCTCCCCGACAGCTTCTGTCACGAGCAGTATCTGCTGATCGAGGAGAACGGAATGCGCGTGCTTATAAGCGGCTGCTCGCACAAGGGTATCCTCAATATTGCCGGGCACTTCTCTCCCGACGTGCTGATAGGCGGCTTTCACTTCTCAAAATTACCTCTTGACGATACTCTCGCAGAGTACGCCCTCATTCTCGCAAAGCAGGACACGGACTATTATACCTGCCATTGCACGGGAACAGAGCAGTACAAGTTTATGCGTCGGTATATCCCGAGGCTCTCCTACCTCTCGGGAGGCAGCAGCATTACATTGTAGATTGACTTTCACGGAGAAGGGGTATATAATCAAAAACGATCCAACGCGACGGAGAATTAAAAATGCTATTATATCTGCTCAGCATAGCCGACGAAGAAACAAAACCGAATATCGTCATTCTGTACAGCACGAACATAGAAAACATGACAAAGATCACCGTCGGCAGATTGAAGCTTGCAGGCGATGAAAATTGCGAAACGGATGCACAGGACATAATACAAAACACCTTTGTGAATACCGTAAAGTATATAAATGACATTCCTACAACCGACCCGAAGGAACAGAAAGCTTATCTGTACGCCATACTAAGAAACGAAACGAGCCGTTTTCTGAAAAAGCGATCAGACCCGAAAGCCGAATCCATGCCGATGAAGCGATCATCTTATGAAAACGATTTTGTCGAAAAGCTGGCGATGAAAGAACGCTACGATCAGGTTGTCGAGGCAATATACAGGCTCGATGAAATGTACAGCACGGTGCTGCTGTTCAGGTATGTTTTCGAATACAGCCCCGCAAAGATAGCACAGCTTCTCGGATCGAGCCGTCAGGCGGTCTACAAAAGGCTGAAAACGGGCAAAGCCCTGCTGCTCAAGCATCTCAAAGAGGAAGGAATCGACGGCATATGACAGGAAGAGCACAAATAAAAGAAGACAGAGAGCTCTTCGCGGCGGCTCTCACAGAAGCCTTCATCCGCAAGTACAACGAGGATTCCGCCGAGTTCTCCGACACAGAGCTTACAAAAGCACCAACCTTCTCTTTTGATCTTTTATATCGTACGACACGCGCGCGCCGCCGCCGCAGGGCTGCAATGCTCATAGCCGCAATTTTAGCCGTCCTGATGCTTTGCGGATGCACCGTCTACGTGTATCGCGAGCAGCTCGCAGGGTTCCTTCTCGAGCATACAGCAATCGACATAGGGGTCATTTCCCAAAGCGCTGCAGCATCCGATACCTCACCGTGCTTCTGCTTGTCCTACTTACCCGAAGGATATGAGCTTGCCGATAACAGCGTCGGTTTTTCGCAGACATTATTCAGATGGAAAAACAAAAACGGCGATACGATAACACTGCAACAGTATTCAGGCAACGGAGCTTCGACCTTCAACAACAAAGGAGAAGCGCCCGCCCGCATCCTGCATAACGGCATAGAGATACTGCATCTAAACCCTGCAAAGGATAAACACGCCTACTTGTGGAAGGACGGCGAGTACATTCTGACGATAACCGCAAGCTTTCCGCTTTCTGATGACGAGCTGAAGAAAATGATCGACGGCGCGGTAATAACCGAATACATAAGCAAGCCTTGACCTGCACCCGAGGAGAAAAAAACTCCTCGGGTGCTTTTTTGCCCTTTATTTGTAAACAAATTGTAAACAAAACAATTTTTCGGTAAAATTCCTTTTTATTGATACTTTATCTATATAGAGAGAAAATTAAAACAAATTACCGCTAAAAATGCACAAGGAGAAAAGGAAATGAAAAGAAGGATCATCAAGCTAACCGCACTTTTGCTCGCCCTGCTGACCGTTACCGCCGGAGGCGCGGGCGTATATGCTGACGGGATATCTCCCCGTTACAGTCTGACATACTCTACGCACTTCGGTCTGACCGTAGGCTCAGGATATGCATTGTTCGATTGTAATTTTGATGCATATCCCGACCTGTTTGACCATGCGGAGCTCGAGATGAAGCTGCAGCGCAAGGGACTGATCTTCTGGGGGGATGTGGATATCCTGATATCCCAAGTATGGCATTACGAAGCATACACCAATTACACTCTGCGTCAGGATATCCCGGTCCAGACAGGCAAATACCGCGCGCTCTACACGCTCAGGATCGTCGGCAATAACGGCTTGACAGACACTATTGAGCAAACCGTAGAGTATACCTACAACTGATAACTGCAATGACATTCCGATAGAGACGTTCTACGGCAAAAGACCCGATCATAAGCACCCAAACCACACAGCGGTAATTTGTTTTAATTCTTTTTTAAAAGCAATTCGAAGAAGGCGATGTACAAGACAGATATTCTCACAGACCCAAAGCAAACAACAAAAAACAAAGAAAGGAAGAAAAAAATGAAAAAGAAACTTAAAGCATCACTGAAAGCACTCAGCCTGATAATGTGTTTCATCATGGCATTTTATGCGCTGCCGCTCGGCGGCTTTGCGGCAAGCACGGCAGATGCCTCGGCTGAGGTTGACACGCAAACGGTAAGCGATTCGGACATTCTCTGCGAGGACGTAAGCAAAAGAGATGCAAGCACCAAGTATTTTCTCATGCGTGACGGCTCGTATACCGCCGCCGTTTATCCCGACCCCGTGCACTTTGCAGGCTCTGACGGAGAATGGCTGCAGTATGACAATACTCTGATAGAATCAAACAAGCTTCTCCCCGACAGCCTCAGAGAATTTTCTGCTGCTTCGTCAGACATGGATATAAAACTGTCTAAGAAGGCTAAATCGAACAAAATGATCACCCTCGGGGATATCGGCTTGTCCTGGGGCTATGCCGGCGTCAACAATTCCACCGCATCCATCAAGGATACGGCAGGCAATGAAATCGAATATAAAAACAAAGCCCTCGCCCAAATGGCAGTGAAGAATGCAAACGGTGCCGTAATATACCCCGATCTCTACACGGATACCGATCTCGAGGTGTGCATCACTACCACGGGGGTCAAGGAGAATATCATTCTCAAGTCACAAGCAGCCCCCCGCACCTTTACTCTCGAGTATAAGACGGACGGATCGCTCATCCCCGTACAAAAGGACGAGCGCACCGTAGCGCTCACCGACAGAGACGGAGCAGAGCTGTATTATATTTCCGCCCCCTATATGGTAGATGCAAATGAAGGATCAAGCTCGGCACTCACGCTCGCACTTACCGAGGTCGGCAACAAGAAATTCACTCTCATCATAACGGCGGACAGCGAATGGCTGAGTGCCTCCGACAGAGCGTATCCCGTAACGGTAGACCCCGCTTTCGTATATAAGCCGGATGATGCGGACGAAACCTACGAAACGAATGCCGTAATGTTAAACTCTGTTCCGGCAAACCTTATAGAGGGATCTGAAAACGCATATGCAAAGATCGGAACAAAATATACCTCATTCGGTGTAAATGCGGAAATAATGACTCTCACAAAGCATACTCTTCCTTCGCAGATCACGGCAACCGACAGAATAATAAGTGCTGATATATATCTGTGGTATTACGCCGCGCTCGGCGGTCATATAGACTGCGACAAGGATATACAGATAAACGCATACAGGATAACATCCGAGTGGGTCGCGTCAGGCTTCAATAACGTATACACCGCTCAAAATCTCCCGGCATATGACAATACAGTTCTCGATATCGCTATAGCAAACGAATTGGATGTAAACATAAATAATATCGAAACCTGCTATGAGAGCTTTGACATAACCGAAGCCGCTCAAGGTTGGCTCGATGGAGAATTTGAAAACCACGGAGTGCTTTTCAGAGCGGATGACCCTCCGTCAAATGACTGCTTTGCCACTTTCCTTACGTCCCGCTATGGTTTTTCCACGGTCAGACCCGCATTTATTTACAACTACAGAGACACCAACGGCATCGAAAGCTACTGGTCATACTACACCTTCGGTGCGGGCAGAAACGGCACCTGTTATGTAAACAATTACTCGGGTGCCCTCGTAAAGACAGAGCCTCTGTTTAGCTCGGGCGGCTCGAAAAACCCCTATTCGGTCACTCTCGTGTATAACGAAGCGGCAGCAAAGGATGCAGGCACCTCCGAATACGAAACAAGCTTCAGCTCGAGCTACAGCGCGGGCTACGGCTGGATGCTCGATGCTCAGCAATGTGTAAGAGCTGTTGAGGATCAAGTGCTCATCGACCACGGCTACGACTACATATGGATAGACGGCGACGGAACCGAGCATTATTTCAAGCGTAACGAGCCCGAGGAAGAGGACGCCACTTGGTCGGAAGCCGACGGCTGGGTAGACGAGGACGGTCTCTCCCTCACCATGAAGAAGGAAGAGGACGGGGATGACGAAAACGAGTACATCACCATCACCTCCGAGAGCGGCTATAAGCTGAGCTTTTACCTGCCCTCAGACGGAGGGGATCTGATCTCTGCCGCCGACTCGGAGGGCAACACTACGACCTACAGCTACACCGAAATGAGCGGTGTCACGGGAAAAGTCCTCACGAGCATCAAGAGTGATTCCGAGAGAACGACCCGCTTTGAGTATCAGACGGTCACCTCGGGAGGCAGGACCTACGCACAGCTGACAAAGGTTACCGACCCCGCAGGCAGATCCTACACCTTCAGCTACATCTCACAGAATTACCTCAACCGTATAACCTACCCCGACGGAACCTACACGGGCTTCTATTACGATTCGGGGCATCTTGATCAGATAAACGCACTCAAGGAGCGTATAATGATCACATATACGGTAAACGAGCATACGGGGATATACAGAGTTGCAACCGTCAAGGAATACGCCTTCAATTCTGCCGATCAGACTTACCTTGAAGGTGCTAACAGCATCAGCTTCGACTACATGGGTGCAAACGTTACGATCATCGAGGATGCTCAGGGCAGAAAAACGCGCTACGTCTTCGATAACGCAGGCAGAGCAACGAGCGTTATAGCCCCCGACGGCTCGGTCGCCAACGTCACTTATGCCTCTGACACGGCACTTTCAAACTCGGCGTATGCGTCATCCGTTATGTCGAACAAGCTGACCGACGCCGCAGCATCCCCCGCATACGTAAACAACCTCCTTGCCGATTCCAATATGGAGAGAGCGGATACGTACACGGGCTATGACCTCTCGGGAGGCGGATATGCTCCTTACAGCATAGATGCGTCAGAGAACTATCTCGGCTACAAGTCGCTCAAGCTCGAGAATACCGATACAACAACGACCGACAGCACCTACCGCCAGAGAATAGACATCGCCTCGGCAGAAGCGTATCTGACAGTATCCGCATACGTAAAGACGGACAACGCAGAAGCAACAGCCTCGGGCGGTGCGTGCTTTGAGCTTGTATGCTATGACGCCGAGGGCAACATCATCGGCACTTATTACAGCACCTCGCCCCTCACGGGAACGAACGAATGGCACAGGCGCTCGCACACCTTCACGCTGCCTGCGGGAACGGCAAGTGCCGATGTAGGCTTTGCCCTGCATAACGCCACCGGTACGGTGTGGTACGACTGCGCTCAGGCTGAGTATTCAAAGACCGTAAGCACGCTCAATCTTCTCGAGGACAGCGGCTTTGAGCGTGAGGGAACGTGGCTTTACAAGAACCTCACAAGCGAGGATTCCCCGAGCGGAAGCGGCTATTCGAAGCTCACGGGTGACGGCGCCGCTAACAAGTACGTCTATCAGTACGTAGACGTAGGCAGAGCGAACACGTGCTTCACCCTCTACGCAAAGGGGCATTCGAACGGCGTTGCTTACTCGGAGGCTGAGGCTCTGCTCGAAGCGGAGATACACTACGAGGACGGCACCTTTGAGTGGCAGAAGATATCCTTCAACGACTACTGCGCCAATGAGGAGCAGCAGATCATCCTCAACGTCAAGCCGAAATGGAAGGACTATGCGGTAGAATGGGTCGGCTTCTTCCTTATCTACCGTTACAACGCAAACGAGATGAACGTCTCCGACGTGATGATCTCGTTCGACGAGAGCGGTACTACCTACAGCTATGACGATGACGGTAATCTTTCCTCCGCCTCGGATAACGCAGACCGCAATCAGAGCTACAGCTACAACGAGGTCGGTGAGATCACAGAGTTCACCGACGAAAAGAACGGCACGTACAAGTATGTCTATAACGAGCAGAACAAGCACCGCCTCGACTATATGTACTCGACGGTAACGAACGCGGGCTTCAGCTTCACCTATGACGAGCACGGCAATATTACGGGAGTGACTGCGGGCGAATATTCCGACGGTGAAAACGCGGGTATATCCCCCCTCACCTCGCTCGAATACGGTTATACCGACGACGGCGAGTTCAGAGACAGCGTCACCGACGAGCGCGGACTTACTACCGAGTACGATATTGATCTTCCTACGGGATTGACGAACAGCATCACTACACCCGCAAAGATACTCGGTGTTGACAAGAGCCTTGTGACGAAGTATACTTATGATGAAGGCAACCATAATATGCTGAGTGCGGGGCTGTATTATCTCGACGATCCGGACGATCCCGACAGTGCTGTTTTTGTATCGGGGGTTAATTATACCTACAACAATCCCGTTGCACAGCTAAAGCGCATCACGAGAAGCGACGGACAGGCGTATAACTTCACCTACGATATCTGGGGACGTGTTACCGATATAAAGGTCGGCAACAGGCTTCTGTCTCATTCCGTCTACACAAAGGCATCGAACGACACTCAGCTTGCGTATACCGAGTACGGCAACGGTGCAAAGATCTATTACACCTACGATTGGCTCGACCGTATCGTGGCGCAGAGCACTACAGACCCCGAGAACGGCGGCGCTCCCTACGTCAGCTACGACTACAACTCCGAGGGGCTTGTAGGACGTGTAACAGATAACCTTGCGTACAACACGACCGAGTATCACTATGACCTTCTCGGAAGGCTCGTTTCGAGCAACATGTCGAGCGGTTATATCGACAGGTATGCTTACAGCTACAGCAACTCTAACGAGCTGACGAAAGCAAGCGCGTTTCTGAGAGACGGCACTTTGGCTGTTGCGTCCGAGTACGAATATGATCAATCCGGCAGGATCACAAGCTCGGTGCTTGGTGAGTACACCGTACACTATACCTACGACGTGCTTGACCGCGTTACGTGTGAGAAGGCAGTGCACGAGGACGGAACCGAGTATTATACCTACTATACATATCTCACGGTAGGCAGCAATACAACCTCGTTCGTATCGGCTGTTACTTACAAGACGAAGGCTAACGGAGCAACGGCAGAGACGACCGTAGGCAGCGTACACTATACCTATGACCGTAACGGCTTTATCTCGTCCGTAACCGAAAGAAACGCACTCGGTACGGCTACTAAAACCGAATCCTACACCTACGACGCTCTCGGTCAGCTCAAGACCGTAACGAACGGAAATAACGTTACCGAGTACACCTACGATGCTTCGGGTAATATCCTGTCAAAGAAGGTCAACGGCACTACCGTCGGCAGCTACACCTACGGCAACAGCCAGTGGAAAGATCTGCTTACCTCCTACAACGGTCAGACAATTACATATGACGGTATAGGCAATCCTACTACGTATATCGGCGGTGTGTCGATGACGTGGGATATGGGACGTCGTTTAGTGGAGTATTCGACGGATGATACT
>JAZMZS010000163.1:0-2456 GCA_045586105.1 Eubacteriales bacterium
AAGCAAAACATTGGATGCTCCGTGGCATCCCGCGCCTAAATGGCGATGAAGGGATGGCGCGGAGAGGAAAAAACAACGAGCAATACGAGGGCAATCCCTTGTCCCGAGTAGTGCGACTATGTTTTTGACCGCGGTCGCTCCGTAACGATACAGCATCGACCCCGATAGAGGCACTGTATAACAATCAAGAGCATAGCGTTTCTATATCAAAAGTCTCTTTCTACGCAAACTGTCACCGACGCTAAATCCCTACGGAGCGACCTCATCCGCCTCGCAGGCTCGGCACCTGTCTCGCTGCGGCTCGGTCACGCTCGGGCTTCGTGTGCCGTTTAGGCTGTCATTCACTCCCCTCGCGCGCTGCGCTTCCCACCGGGGAAGGCTCACTTAGGCGCAGCCTTCGGCTATCATTGGAATTTTAGTTTGCTCCGTTCCGACAAAGCGTCGCCACCGAACGAGGCACCAACTAACGAGATCTGCCGAAGCAATTATCTTTTTTACTATTACTTAACCCGTTTACATAAAATTTCATGGGATGTTGCTCTCGCAACATCCCATGGTGATTATTTATCGCATAGGATTCTATCCAAGCGAGAATCGCGACGGAGAAATTTCGCAAGACGAAGAACAGAGTGCGAGGGGGAGCGGAGCGTATTTTCATACGTGACCGACCCCGAGACGCGAACGTTTCTGAAGTATTGCGGAATTTATGCAAGCGATTTGACTATGTTTTCGGTGTCAGTTGCAATAACGAGCTCCTCGTTCGTGGGTATCATGAATACCTTGACCTTGGAGCCGGGGGTAGAGATGCAGGTGGGCTTGAGGGGTCTGGGGATGTTGCGGTTCAGCTCAACGTCAAAGTCAACGCCGAGGTAAGCGAGCTTTGTGCAGACCATCTCTCTGATGTTTGCGTCGTTTTCACCGATACCTGCGGTGAATACGATAGCGTCAAGCCCCTCCATGGTTGCGGTATAAGCGCCTATGTACTTGCGGATGCCGTATGCGAGAATGTCAAATGCGAGCTTCGCTCTCTGATTGCCCTCTGCGATAGCGGCGGTAACGTCACGGCAGTCGCTCGAAACACCCGAAACGCCGAGAAGTCCGCACTTCTTGTTCATAAAGCTGTTCATCTCGTCGGGGGTCATGCCCGTCTTATTCATGATGAAGGGAACGATAGCAGGGTCAATGTCGCCGGTTCTCGTGCCCATCTCGATGCCTGCAAGGGGAGTGAAGCCCATCGAGGTGTCCATTACCTTGCCGTCCTTAACGGCAGAGATAGAGGATCCGTTACCCATATGGCAGGTAATGATCTTGGTGCCTTCGGTCTTGCCGAGGATCTTACACATCTCGCCTGCAACGTATCTGTGGGAAGTACCGTGTGCACCGTAGCGGCGGATGTCGTACTTCTCATACATTTCGTAGGGGATAGCATAGAAGTAAGCCTTCTCGGGCATAGTCTGGTGGAACGCTGTGTCAAATACCAGAACCTGGGGAACACCGGGCATAGCCTCGGTACAACCCTTGATACCCATAAGGTGTGCGGGGGTGTGAAGGGGAGCAAGGTCGATACAGTGACCGAGCTTCTCGATAACGTCATCGGTGAGGAGCATGCTCTCAGAGAAGTAAGCACCGCCGTGTACCACACGGTGGCCTACAGCCTCGATCTCGCTCATATCCTTAATACAGCCGATCTCTGCGTCTGTAAGTGTCTCAACTACGATTCTTGTAGCAACGGAGTGGTTCTCCATTTCTACCTCGCGAACGGTCTTGGTACCGTCAGCCTGCTTGTGCTCGATCTTACCGCCCTCGATACCTATACGCTCACAGATACCCTTAGCGAGCACGTTGCCGGATGTAGTATCAAAAAGCTGATACTTAAGAGAAGAGCTTCCGGCGTTTACAACCAAAACATTCATTTTGTTACCTCCAACATTTATATACTTGTATTTTATTTACAAAAATGATATAATGCATTATACAATATAAAATATGTAAATTCAAGTAAGTTCACGAATTGTTTAATCTAAATTTATAGGAAATTTGTACATTTTGGAGATGAAGTATGAAACTCTGCGCCATTATAGCCGAATACAACCCCTTTCATAACGGACACTCAAAGCAAATTGAATATATAAAAGAAACCCTTCCCGATTCGGTCATAGTAGCTATCATGAGCGGAAACGCGGTCCAGCGGGGTGAGCTTGCCGTACTCGATAAGTACGTAAGGGCAGAGATAGCCGTGAAATGCGGAGTTGACGCGGTGCTTGAGCTGCCATATCCCTGGTGCACGGGCTCTGCAGGATATTTTGCCAAGGGCGGAGTGGAGATAGCCAAGGGTATAGGTGCAGATCATCTTTGCTTTGGAAGTGAATCGGGAGATATTGAGGAGCTTTCGCTCTGTGCCGAAAGAATGAAGAGTGAAGAATATACATCCCTCCTTGATTCTCTTGTCCGACAGG
>JAZMZS010000164.1:0-18029 GCA_045586105.1 Eubacteriales bacterium
CTTCAAGACCTATACCGACGCTTGTCTCTATGCTGACACGTCATTCGACAGAACCATCGTTCTCATGAGCGTGGTTACACATAACTCTACCTATACCGAGCGTGCTCACACCGGTCACTATACCGTAACCGGCAGCTACGATGAGGTCGATTACGGCGGAGGCTTCAACTTCAAGGGCGCTTATCACTACCTGCTCAACGGTGACACTACCTTCGAGAACATGACCTTTACTCTTGCATCCACTCTCGTTATCCGAGCTAAATTCCATGAGCTCGTTATGGGCGAGAATATTGCGAACAACGGCTCTCTCTACGTAGTAGGAGCAGATCAGGATAGCAAGAGCACCGAGGACCCCTCTCAGGATGTTAACCTCACTATCCTTTCCGGTACTTATCTTGAGGTAGTCGGCGGATACAGATCGGGCGCACCTGCTGATCTTACCGGAACCGTTAACATCTACGTCGGCGGAACTGCTGTTATTGAAAAGCTCTTCATAGGTAACCGTTCCTTTGCATCCAAGGCTATCAAGGACGCTAACGTAACGCTTGACGGCGGTATCATCAGCTCCTTCATCTGCGCATCCGATGTTAAGACTGCAAACGCAGCTACCGGTGCTCCTAAGGGAACTGTCATCGTCAATGTAACCGAAAACTTTGACGTTTCTCAGAGCTTCAAGAAGACAACCGCGTCAAACGACGGATTCTCGCTTTCTACTGCAATTGAAGGAAACCAGGCAGGCGTTCTTGCTACGACCGGTACCTACATACTCAATCTTGATGCTGCTGTATACAACGAGATCATGGCATCCGGATATGTATTCGAGGATTCCATTACCGAGATCAACCTCGTAGGCGGAGTTGAGGGTGACTTCGACCTTGACGGCGAGCTCACCAACACCGACGTTACCGTTCTCGTCCGTTATCTTGCGGGCTGGGAGGTAGACGGCCATGTAGCTGATGTTACCTCTGACGGTAAGATCACTAACCGTGATGTTATCTACCTTGTACAGAAGATCGCAGGCTGGTACGACGAGCAGTGATCGTTCTACAGCTAAACTGATCTGACAAAACAAAAAGATCTCCCGTCACGGGTCACCGTGACGGGAGATTTTTAAATATATTTTTATTAACCGATGGAATCGAGGTATTCGGATATATCATCAAACGGATCGAGCTTGCTTGCTTTCTGAAGATACAAAGGATGATGCGGGTGACCTGCCTTTTTTGAGCGGGCTCCTGCCGTAAACCACTCCGCTCCGTATTTTTTTCCGATCTCTATCATGTCGCGGACACAAGTGGGAAGATAGTTTCTCGTCTCGATGATCGTGCCCCAGGCAGCCCATACAGCAGGGCGTGAGGCTTTTGAGAGTGACATGATGTATTCGAATGCAGCCATGTTCTCTCGGTGCATATCGGGATTCAGCACCTTTTCCATGTCCTCGGGACGGGTCGCACGCTGAGCATAAACGTTGAACATGATAAAGCTGTCATAGCCGTTTCCGAGTGCGATGCGCTCGACGCTTTTCAGCGTGTTGTCGAGATTGTCAGGCTCGGCAGTGGAAGGGTTGATGCCGATGCACACGAGAGGCCGCACACCTTTTGTGCCGAGTATGTAACGGTATTCCGAATAGGTGTTCGGTACGTACAGCCACTTATTTACATCGTATTTGTCTGAAGGAAGCGAGGCTGCCTCGAGCGCCGGGTAAAACCGTTCCAGCGTCAGCTCCGTTGTGGTAGATGAAGGTATATGCATGATCTCTCCTGCAGGTGTATTGTTTGCGTTTTTCTACCGACATTTTATCATAACCGTATTCATATTTCAATGCTTAGTGCGCTTTTATATGCAAAAATGCATTTAAAAAACAGTAAAATAGTTATATTTTCAGAGACTTTTGGCTTTGAAATGCAAATAGTAACACGAATTAAACAAAAAAACATCCTATTTTTGTGAGAAATATCAAAAACACTATTGAAAAAATACAAAAAGTGATGTAAAATATAGGATGAAATGACCAAGCACTCTTTTGTGCATTATCACAACAGCGTGCCCGGGTCTTTACAATTTGATTAGAAAAACAATTCATATAAGCCGAAAGGAGCCGCATTATGTCCAGCAGATTATTCCAGGGTGTTATCCACCAGATGAAGGACTCGGTAGACAGAGTAATAGGGGTTATCGACGATAACGGAGTTATTATTGCATGCAGTGAGCTTGTCAGAATAGGCGAGGTCAAGCATGATGTAAAGGACGAGCTGTATTACACCGCAGATACGGTCGTTTACGGAGGCTATACATACCGCCCCATTGGTAACCAGGCAAAGCCCGAGAGCACGGTGTTCGTTGAGGGTGAGGACAAGCTCGCAGAGAAGATCAGTGCAGTTTTGGCAGTTTCTCTCGCAAATATCAAGAACCTCTATGACGAAAAGTATGACAAGTGCTCTTTTATCAAGAATATTATTCTCGACAACATTCTTCCCTCCGATATTTATATGAAGTCCAAGGAGCTTCATTTCAACACCGATGACGTCAGGATCGTGTACCTTATCAAGTTCCATGGCAGGACCGACATGATGCCCTACGAGATGATACAGAACATGTTCCCCGACAAGAATCATGACTATGTTATCAGCGTAGGTGAGTCTGATATCGTTCTTGTAAGAGAGCTGAAGCCGGATTACGATGCTAAGGACATCGAGAAGGTCGCATCAAATATTGCGGAAACTCTCTCGGGCGAGTTCTACACCAAGGTATCGGTAGGTATCTCCACACCTGTGGAGAATATCAGAGATCTCGCAAAGGCGTTCAAAGAGGCACAGGTTGCTCTCGAGGTCGGCAAGGTCTTCGATACCGAGAAGAATATCATCAGCTACGAGAATCTCGGTATCGGCAGACTTATATATCAGCTTCCCACGACCTTATGCGAGATGTTCCTGCAGGAGGTCTTCAAGAAGGGCTCGCTTGAATCACTCGACCGTGAGACACTTATGACGGTTCAGTGCTTCTTTGAAAACAACCTCAATGTTTCGGAGACTTCGAGAAAGCTTTTTGTACACAGAAACACTCTTGTATACAGACTTGAAAAGATCCGCAAGATCACAGGTCTCGATCTTCGCGAGTTTGACCATGCCATCACCTTCAAGGTTGCGCTCATGGTAAAGAAGTATCTCGCATCCAAGCCTGCAAAGTTTTAATGGGTAGACGAGTATGATCCAGTTTACAAACGTAAAGAAATCGTACGAAAAGGGTCACCCTGTCCTTGACGGGCTCAACCTCACGATACAGGACGGAGAATTTGTGTTTATCGTAGGTGAGTCTGGAGCGGGCAAAACGACCATGATGAAGCTTCTTCTCAGGGAAGAGAAGCCTGATTCGGGAAAGCTTATCGTGGGTGACGTGGATCTGAGAAAAATATCCAATTTCAGAGTTCCCAAATACCGCAGAAAGCTCGGCGTCGTTTTCCAGGATTTCCGCCTTTTCCCGAACATGACAGTGTTTGAGAACGTTGCATTTGCGATGCGCGTGGTAGGTACTTCTACCAAGGTCATAAACAGAAAGGTCCCGCACGTGCTGCAGATAGTCGGACTTGAGGACAAGGCTAAGAGATTTCCGAGAGAGCTCTCGGGAGGTGAGCAGCAGAGAGTTGCGCTTGCAAGAGCTCTTGTCAACAATCCCGAGATAATCATTGCCGACGAGCCTACGGGTAATATCGACCCGCAGATGAGCCGTGATATCATGAGCATGCTCGTGCATGTAAATAAGCTCGGCAAGACCGTGCTTGTCGTTACTCACGAGACGGAGCTCGTTGACTATTTCCATCAGAGAGTAGTCAGGCTCAAGGACGGAAAGATCGCCGAGGATACTTTTGTCGGAGGTGATCTGTCATGAGAAGCCATTACAGCTTAGGTTACTTTTTCTCTCAGGCGGTAAAGAGCCTGTGGAGAAACGGAGTTATGTCTGCGGCATCGATCGCCGTGCTTATATGCTGTCTTGTGGTAATGGGAGTGTTTGCGCTCCTTGTTGCCAATATCAATGTCAACCTCGATACGCTCGAGCTTGCAAATGAGATAGTTGTTTTTCTCGATTATGAAGCGACCGAGGAGGATGCACAGAGAGTAAGAGGAAAGCTCGAGGAGCTTGACGATCTCGGTGTCAGCGAGGTCAAGTATATATCCAAGGAAGAGGCGCTCGAGATCATGCGCTCGGAATACACGGGATATGAGGAGCTTTTTGACAGCATCGGAGCAGATGAGAATCCGCTTGCCGGATCCTTTGAGCTGACCGTGAGCGACGTGTCCTACGGAATAGATCTTAAGCTCGCTCTTGAGTCTATGGATGATTCTATCAGAAAGATCAGCGACCGTATGCACATAGCACAGCAGTTTGAGGCTATGAAGACGAATATTATATATGCCTTTACCGCGTTTTTGGCGGTGCTGCTTGTAGTGTGTGTATTCGTAATAATCAATACCATATCTCTTGCCGTCTACGCAAGAAGAAACGAGATCATCGTCATGCGCTATGTGGGTGCGACTGCGTGGTTTATCTCGACCCCGTTTATTCTCGAGGGAATAATAATCGGAATAGTATCGAGCGTTATCGCATTTTTGATCGAGGGTCAGGTCTACCTGTCCTTCTGCAAGCTGATCACGGGGGAGCTTGCGTTGATCAAGCTCATTCCCTACGACGAGATGCGTCTGCAGATCTTTATAGCTTTTGTAGCAGTAGGAGTGCTGACAGGTATCGTCGGAAGTATCATTTCGCTCAGAAAGCGTATAGAAGCGTGATCTGTCTGCCACAGTAATACAAAAGGGGTATTATATGAACAAACAAAAGAGAGCCGTTATCCTGTGTGCGGTCTCGGTCGTGCTTGTGTTCAGCCTCGGGATAGGTTCGTCCGGACCTCTCGTGGAATGGGCACTTGACAGACTGGCGGTGTCAGCCGCTACCTCGGACAATGCGACCGTGTCGGGATACGAATCACAGATAAAGGACCTTGAGCGTCAGGAGGAGGAGCTCCAGAAAAAGATCGAGGAATTCGAGAAGAATTCTTCAGATGCAATGAAGCTCAAGCTCACTCTTGACGAAAAGCTGAATAATACATATCAGAGAATAGAAGCAACAAAGGCGCTCATTATCGAGCTGAGAGATCAGATCGAGAAAAACGAGGAGGAGATCGCTCTTCTGCAGCAGGATCTCGATCACCGCGAGCAGATATTCAAGGACAGACTGAGACTTGCACACGAGGACAGAAACGTAAGCTACCTCAGCATGCTTTTTGAGGCTGACGGGCTTGTTGAATTTTTCAACAATATTGAGCGTATAGGCGCTCTGCTTGATTATGACAATAAGCTTATGAACAAGTATCAGGACAACAAGCTTGAGCTTGAAAACGTCCGCGCACGTCTCAACGAGCAGGTAAACAAGCAGACCGATTATCAGAAGGAGCTTGTCGAGGACGAGGAAAAGCTCAACGCTCAGAGACAAGAGATCGATGCCATGATGGCTCAGCTCAGACAGGATGAGGAGACTATCAAGCAGGATCTTGAGGCAATCAAGGCAGAGGAGGCAGATCTCGAGAAGAAGCTCGCCGATCTGATCAAGAAGCTTCAGGAAGCAGAGAACAAGGAATACATGGTTACAGGACAGCTTCTCTGGCCTGTGAAGCAGGGTACTAAGGGCTATAACCGTATTACCTCACGCTTCGGCAACCGTGATCTGACTGTCGGCGGAAACGATGTATCCAACCACGGCGGCATAGATGTAGGCGTCAGCTATGTTAAGATATATGCGAGCGGTGTTGGCAAGGTAATTACCGCGACATGGTCAAATTCCTACGGCTATTACGTGGTCATCGATCACGGCGGCGGAGTTGCGACCTTATATGCACATCTGTCTGAGCTTAAGGTGAAGAAAAATCAACAGGTCAGTGCGGGTCAGCTTATTGGAACGAGCGGAAACACGGGATGGAGCACAGGTCCTCATCTTCATTTTGAGCTTCGTATCAACGGAACCCGTGTGGACCCGCTGAATACCAAGGACAAGAAGGGGAAGTATTACGTCTCACGTCCGGGAAATCTGATCTTCGTCGGCTGCTGACGTGCTTCTGCAAAACAAAGCAAAAAAAGGATAAACGATGACAAAGAAAAATCCGGTATATCTGACCGTGCTTCTGGTAGCGCTCGCGATAGTGATCACCTTCCAGATGACGATGATATTTACAGACGGCTACTCGAGACTGTTCGCGGGGAATAAGACCGAGGACGGCGGAGTAGAGTCGGTGCTTGACGGCGATACCTTGAAAAAGCTTACCGAGATAGCGGAAAAATACGCCGCAATATTCCCGGGAGAGATAGATCCGGCGCAGGTAGAGGAATACGTCATAGCATCGTTCATAGCAGGCACGGGCGACAGATTCGGCAATTATATAAGCTCCGAGGAGCTTGAGGATTATTTAGCAAGCATAAACGGAAATTTCAAGGGAATTGGAGTTTCCGTCATATACAGCACGGACACGGGAGCACTTGAGATAGTTGCGGTGTTCCCGAATACTCCCGCCGCGCAGGCAGGTATTCTCCCGGGTGATATTATTACCTACGTCGGTATAGGCGAGGATAAGCAGAGCGTCAGCGAGCTTGGATATTACAAGGCTATCGAGCTGATCCGCGGAGAAGAGGGTACCCGTGCAGAATTCGTGGTGCTTCGCGCGGGAAGAGAGTTAGAATTCTCCGTAGAGCGCGCAGAGGTAACCAACCAGACCGTGCAGTTTCATATGTACGATCATGACAGCAGAGTTGCCGTCATAAGGATCACGCAGTTTGAAAAGGTCACGGTAGAGCAGTTCTCACGCGCCATGGCAGCAGCCAAGAACGCAGGAGCGGAGGCTTACGTCTTTGACGTACGTTCAAACCCCGGAGGAGAGCTGAACACGATAGTCTCCATCCTTGACATGCTGCTTCCCGAGGGACCTGTCATCAGAATACAGTATAAGAATTCCGAGAACAATATTGAGATGAGCTCGGACGCCGAATGCATAAACGCTCCGATGGCGGTTCTTTGCAACGGCAGTACCGCAAGCGCGGGCGAGCTTTTCTGCTCGGCGCTGCAGGATTACGGCAAGGCAAAACTCGTGGGAACGCAGACCTACGGCAAGGGGACTATGCAGTCGATGATGCCGCTTTCCGACGGCTCGGCGGTCTCTATTACGGTGGCGTATTATCTTCCTCCTTTCTCAGAGAATTACCACGGTGTCGGGGTCAAGCCCGATATCGAATGCGAGATCTCGGAGGAGCTTAAGAATATCAATCTGCATAAGTACACCGACGACAACGACAATCAGCTCAGAGAAGCGGTCAAGGCGCTCGGCCTTTCAGACAGATAATTACGATAATAAAAAATTTCACAATATACAGAGGAGAGATCAACAATGGCAGCAAAACAGTTTTTTAATACTGAAGAAGGCTTCAAGGCGCTCAAGGAAGAGCTTGAATTCCTTAAAAACGTAAGACGTCAGGAGGTAAAGCAGGATCTTGCGCTTGCACGTTCCTTCGGAGACCTTTCCGAGAACTCGGAGTACGACGAGGCGAAAAACGAGCAGGCAAAGGTTGAGGCGAGAATTACCGAGCTTGAGTATATCATTCTACACACCACCGTCATGGACGAGAACGAGCTCGATTCCTCCAAGGTCGGCATGGGATCGATCGTATCCGTTCTTGACACCACTAAGAACAAGGAGATCACCTACAGCATCGTAGGTTCAAACGAGGTAAACGCTCTTGAGCACAAGATCTCTGACGTTTCTCCCGTAGGTGCGGCTCTTATGAGCAAGCACAAGGGCGACGAGGTACAGGTTGAGACCGCAAACGGAGTAAGAGTACTCAAGATACTCGACGTAACGCGCAGATAACACGAGACTACAAGAGGAAAAGAAAATGAGCAACGAGAATAACAATAACGTACAGACCAATTCCACAAACGAGCTTGCAGTCAGGAGAGAAAAGCTCAAGGCTCTCGTGGAAGCGGGCAAGAACCCCTTTGAAATAACCAAGTACGACGTTGACGCCGTTAGCCGTGAGATAAAGGAAAAATTCGACGAGTACGAGGACAAGGAGGTCTCCCTCGCGGGCAGGATCATGAGCCGCCGCGTAATGGGTAAGGCATCCTTTGCAGGACTTGAGGACGGAGAGGGAAAGATACAGCTCTACGTTCGCCGCGACGACGTCGGAGTCGACGATTACGCCGACTTCAAGAAGTGGGACGTAGGTGATATCATCGGTGTCAAGGGTAAGGTATTCAAGACCCAGACGGGAGAGGTATCTATTCACGCTACCTCGATAATCCTTCTTGCAAAGTCCCTCCTTCCCCTTCCCGAGAAGTTCCACGGACTCAAGGATACCGACACCAGATACCGCCAGAGATACGTTGACCTTATCGTGAATCCCGAGGTAAAGGATACCTTCGTCAAGAGAAGCCTCATTCTCAAGGAGATCCGCGCGTATCTCGATTCGAAGGGCTTTTTGGAGGTAGATACTCCTATCCTTACCCCTTTTGAGATAGGTGCTACCGCAAAGCCGTTTATGACTCATCATAACACCCTTGATATGGATATGTATCTCCGTATCGAGACCGAGCTTTACCTCAAGAGACTTATCGTCGGCGGTATGAACCGCGTTTACGAGGTTGGACGTATCTTCCGTAACGAGGGTATGGATACTAAGCACAACCCCGAGTTTACTTCTATCGAGCTTTATCAGGCTTATACCGATTATAAGGGAATGATGGATCTCGTAGAGGAACTCTACAAGCTCCTTGCAGTTAAGATCTGCGGCTCCGAGAAGATCACCTATCAGGGTATCGAGATCGATATGGGTAAGTGGGAGAGACTTACTATGGTAGAAGCCGTCAAGAAGTACGCAGGCGTAGATTATTACGACTGGTCCTCCGACGAGGAAGCAAGAGCCGTAGCTAAGGAAAAGCACGTTGAGGTTCCCGCAGACGCAACTAAGGGAACGGTACTTATCGAGCTCTTCGATGCTTACGTAGAGGATAAGCTTATCCAGCCTACCTTCATCTACGAGTACCCCGTCGAGAACTCTCCGCTTGCTAAGCGTAAGCCCACCGAGCCCGCGTTTACCGAGAGATTCGAGTACTTCATCAACTGCACCGAGTACGGTAACGCGTTCAGCGAGCTCAACGACCCCATAGACCAGAAGGAAAGATTCGAGTATCAGGTAGCACTCAAAAAGGCTCAGGACCCCGATACCAAGGCGCAGGTCGACTACGACTACGTCACCGCCCTTGAGTACGGTCTTGCTCCCACCGGAGGACTTGGCTTCGGCATCGACCGCCTCGTAATGCTCCTCACCGACTCCCCCTCCATCCGCGACGTCCTCCTGTTCCCCACGATGAAACCCCTTGATTAACGAAAACCCGCATAAATAAAGGATTTTCGGGGCGTTCAGACCCCCAAAAAGCTTAAGCCAATACGCCGAATTTAAGCCAATGTATGTAATTATGTATGTTTTTACGGTTTTAAGTGGGCATGGCAAGAGCAAAGTTCCAAAATATCTTAAGCCATTTACACTTAAAGCAATTGGTGTAAATGGCTTAAATTATTGGGAGGATTTTCTATGATATTTATTTTTTGGCTTGGCGCTTTTGGCTACTTTGAACGGTGACGTTACATATCAAATTTGGGATGCACTTTGTATCAGCCCACTACCTTTATACTTTTTACTTTGATAAAGTAAAAAGAAGTAGAATAATCAAAAGCGGAACGCATGACGGCGTTCCGCTTTCGCTTCCTATTTTCGCTTTTTTCTGTTTCGGTAACTTCTTGGAGACATACCTACATGGCGGCGGAACAGTCGGCTGAAATACTGCGGATCCTTATATCCGACCGATTCAGCGATCTGGGCGATAGAGCTGTCGGTGCTGTCGAGCTGCTTTTGTGCGCTTTCTATTCTGAGAGAAACAATGTATTGCATTGGAGAAACATGTACTATTTTTTTGAAATTTCTGATTAAATAGCTTGTGGTTATGTGATGCTCTTTTGCATAATCTTCGATTTCGATAGGAAGATAGTAGTTTTTATTGAAGTATTGAACGGCATTTTCTACTTCATCAAATATGGTTGGCGACATATTCAGTTCTTCTTGTCTGTTTCGATGGATGAAGAGAAGCAATTGCCTTAGCTGGAGAGTAAGCATATCCGAAAAGTCGGTGCGCTTGAGCTTTAGCTCTTGTATCATTTGGCTTAATATCCAACTGTAATTAGCAGATGCGCCTGTGAAAAATACGTTCTCGCCTGATTTGATATTATAGTATTCTAAAATGCGTTCAACGCTGCTTCCGGTAAAATGCACCCAATACGTTTCGGGCTTGTCCTTTGCATACAACGTATAGTTTTGCTGCTCACCGGGTCGAAAGAGTACCATATTTCCTTTTTGAAGGATCTGCTCTTTGCCGTCTAATACTAACAGCATTTTTCCTTCTGCAACGTATATAAGCTGATAGTCTCCTCTTCCGTTTTGGCGAATGGTTTTTACTCGAACCTTGGAGTGTACACGATAGTGTCCGACTGCAGTAATTAATAAAGGGTATGCGGTACTCACGATATCTTCGTGCTTTAGCCCCAGATAAGCGCTTGTTATATACACGGTATTTCTCCTTTTCCTGAATATGTCAATTACAGTATACCATTATAAGACAGAAAAGTAAAGATTAGTTCAATTTTGTCCATGTATTTTGAACAACTTTGTCTATTGTAATTCGCAGCCGAATTCTGTATTATGTAAATATGGAAGTACAAATATCCATAACATAGGAGAGATACACATGAAAAAGATCTTTATGAATGAAAGCTTCAAGCATTTTCTGCATGGAGGAGACTATAACCCTGACCAATGGTATAAAAAGTATCCCGAGATTTTAGAAGAGGATATGCGCCTCTTTAAGCTTGCAAACTGCAATTCAATGTCGGTCGGCATTTTTGCATGGGCGGCACTTGAACCCGAAGAGGGAGTGTATGATTTTACTTTCCTTGACAAAGCAATGGACGATATTTACGCAAACGGCGGAAGAGTAATTCTCGCTACGCCGAGCGGCGCGCGTCCCGCATGGATGGCACAGAAGTATCCCGAGGTTTTGCGGACTGACGAGACGAGGCATCAGCGTTGGTTTGGCGGACGTCACAATCATTGCCTGACCTCCCCCATATACAGAGAAAAGGTAGCAAAGATCAACGGTTTGCTTGCCGAGCGCTACAAAGATCACCCTGCGCTCATAGCTTGGCACGTTTCAAACGAGTACAGCGGCGAGTGCCACTGCGAGCTTTGCCGTGAGGCGTTCCGCGAATGGCTGAAGAAAAAATATGTGTCCCTCGACGAGCTTAACGATCAGTGGTGGGGACCCTTCTGGTCGCACACCTACACCGATTGGAGCCAGATCGATCCGCCTGCACAAATGGGCGAGCGCACGATGACGGGGCTTCGCGTCGATTGGCTCAGATTCACGACGGACCAGACGACGGATTTCTTCAAGAACGAGATAGCACCCATTCGCAAATATACCCCCGATATTCCCGTAACGACAAATCTCATGGGCTTTTTCACTGGAATCGATTACAGAGTTCTTGCAAAGGAGCTTGATTTCGTATCCCACGATTCGTATCCAAAGTGGAGAGGCGACGATTCAGACATTAAGCTCGCGTGTGAGCATGCGGTACGGTTTGACCTTAACCGTTCACTCAAGCATAAGCCGTTTATACAGATGGAGTGCACCCCGAGCAACGTAAACCATCACGAGTTCAACAAGCTTAAGCGCCCTGGTATGCATATGCTTGCGGCAATGCAGATCGTTGCACACGGATCTGATTCTGTATGCTATTTCCAATGGCGCAAGAGCCGCGGCTCCACGGAAAAGTTCCACGGTGCAGTAGTTGACCACGTCGGCCATGAAAACACCAGAGTTTTCCGTGATGTTGCCGAGGTGGGAGCGAGACTCAAAAAGCTTGACGATGTTTTGGGTACTGTTACCGAAAGCCGTGTTGCCATTATTTACGATTGGCAGAACCGCTGGGCGCTCGACAGAACTCAAGGGTTCAGATTAGGTGACAAAATGGTGCACAAAACCCTTTGTGAGCATTATTTTTCACTTTGGAAGCGCGGTATCAACGTAGAGGTTATCGGCGAGGACGACGACTTATCTTGCTATGATCTCATCATAGCTCCACAGCTGTACGTTACGAGCGATAAGATGATAGACAAGCTTGAGCAGTTCGTCCGAGAGGGCGGTACGCTTCAATGCACCTATATGCTCGGAATGGTAAACGAAAACGACCGTTGCCACCTTGGCGGCTTCCCGGGTGGCAAGCTGAAGGATGTGTTCGGAATCTGGAACGAGGAGATAGATACTCTCTATCCGGGGGAGTGCAACAAGGTTGAGCTTGACGGCGTAACGTACAAGGCGGTCGACTACTGTGAGCTTATCCACGCACGAGGTGCCGAGGTGCTAGCGAGATACGGTGAAGATTTTTATGCGGGGATGCCTGCTATCACCGTCAACAATTACGGCAAGGGGAAAGCATACTATACCGCATTCCGCGGAGAAGAAGATTTCAATGATAAATTCACAGACCTTCTGCTTGGAGAATGCGGCATTACATCCGACTTTGACGGCGAGCTTCCTTACGGTATGACGGCACATTCGAGAACCGACGGTGAGCGCGTTTTCGTGTTTTTGCAAAATTTCGCTCCGAGAACGCTTGAAACTCATACCGATTACGTGTGGATAACCGCAGATGACAAGCAAGAAATTACGGGAGATATCACACTCGCTTCCTATCAAACGCTTATTCTTTCAAGAAAAGTATAACGTATAGACCAATATATCGAAAGCACCGCCGGGCAGATCCGTCTGCGAAGCGGTGCTTTTGGGCTTAGAAAACGGCAGAAGAAAAAACACTTAAGCCAATTGCACTTTTAACATGGTGTAATGGGCTTAATTTTTTATAGGAAAGCTTTGCTTTGTCTCTCTTGTCAACCTGAGGTTTTGTTAATACTTTTTCTGTATACACTCGGGCTCATACCGCACTTGCTTTTAAACAAGTTTGAAAAATACATCGGATCGCTGTAGCCGACGGCACGTGAAAGCTCGGCGATTGAAATATCTGTCTGTATAAGCATTTTGCAGGCAGTCTTTATCTTTTGCTCCAGCTGATAGTTATACGGGGTGGTTCCGAATTTTGCCTTGAATAGCTTTACACAATAGTCGGGAGATCGGAAAATATGTGAAGCGAGCTCGGAATTGCTGACGATGCGGTTCAGATTGTTGTCGAGATACATCTTAAGCATACCGGCTTCACTGCTATGTTCCTCCTGCTTTTTCAGCAGAAACAGTCCGTTTGCGATCTTCATAAAAAGTGAAGTTATCTCGTCTCTGCACTCTTTGTTGTTCTTTTCGCTGTAAACCAATGCCTTGACTTCCTCGAACAGTGGTTTCAGGGATTTTCCGTCAGCTATAACCGTGCCCGAAAGACCGTATTCTTTGAGAACAAAGATCGGAATGCTTCCGTATATATTCATCCATATTTTACTCCACGGCTTGTCTGCCGAGGAATAGTAATCGTGCGGTGTATTTGCGGGACAAATGTAGATCTGATCCTTGACGGCAAGGCAAAATTCTCCGTCCTTGAGAACGTACCCCTCCCCGTCTACGATATATTCCACTACGGTATAAGGGGAGTTTTTCCTTTTTATATGATATTTACCTGAACAGTATGAAACACCTATAAGAGCCGCCTCAAACGGGTTTGATTTGTCTTGTATAATAAATCTTCTGTCTTCTCCCAAAATTGTATTCCTCATATTTCCTAATTGTATGTACTATGGACTTTTGCACTGCTTCTATATTATACTTTATTTGTGAGAAAAGCAATATTTTTAGTGAAACATAAATAAAAAATACATTAAAAGAGGTGCGAAAATGAGGAAAAGAGCATATTTACTTGCATTTTTGTGTGTCATTTTTGTGATATGCTTCGGTATGTCCGCGTATGCGTCTGATAAGATGCCCGTAGCGTATTATACATTTGATTACGGTGACCTAACCGATCATTCGGGGAACGGTTATCATGGGAAAGCCGTAGGAGGGAGAAATCTCACATATGAGAGTGCTGATGGGCGCGGGCACGTTCTCGAGCTCAACAACAAGGGGCTGAAGCGCGATACGAACGCAAGCGGATTTCAGATTCCTACGGACGGATTGAAGAATGCCGAGAGCTTTACGCTTGTAATGGATGTGTATGTTGAAACCGAAGGCGGAAATCAAGTATGATTTAACCTCAGCCGCGGAAAGAGTACGACCGACACAAAGCATTACCTTGTGGGATTGCTTGCCATAAGTACTTATGGCATGAACTCCGAGATCTATTCTGTGGAGGTTGATGCCGCAAAAAAACGTATATATAACAACTATACGTTTGATAAGGCCGGAGAGTGGGCACAACTTGCTTATGTTAACGACGGCGGCACAGCTTCGATCTATCTTAATGGCACCCTTGCGGCAAGCGGTAATCATGCGAAAACGGTTAAGGATATGCTTACTGTAGACGGCGTTACTCTCACCATAGGTATGCCTACCTTCTGGAACGACCTGTCGCTCGATGCAAAGCTCGATAACGTAGCGGTATATGATTATGCGCTTACTGTGGATGAGCTTTCCGATCCTACAGTGCCCGACGTTGCACCTCCGGAGGGACCGATCACTCCGGATGCGCCTCTCGGAGACGTTTATTTCCCCGAGCTTGGCGCAAACGGGCTTGTGGCAGAGTATTATATACTAAACGAGAGCGACCTTACCTTCGGTGAGCATAAAAGCAGGTATATCGAGCCAAACGTCAACTATCCCGATTCGAGCAGGATAATCGAGGAGCGCGCGGGACAGACCAACTACGTAGCGGTCCGCTGGAAGGGAAGAGTGGTTGCTCCCGAGAGCGGCTATTATAAATTCTCCGCCTATTCCGACAACGGCATCAGACTGTACGTCGACGGAGATCTGATGCTCGATTGGTGGGTAAACAAGTGGGACGTTGAGCAGATTTCCGAAGAGATATATCTCGAAAAGGGTGTGGCGCACGAGTTCGTGTTCGAGTGGTTTGAATACGACGGAGGCGCGCACGTTATCCTTCGCTGGGAAAACGACGGCAAGGTAATAAAAAATCCGATCCCTGCATCAGCATTCTATCTGCCGAGCGACTCTGAGATCCCCATGATCACCGAGATCGATGCATCTTCTGCAAATCTTGACTTGAATGTAGGTTCGGTTGCAGGTAACCTTACGGTAAAGGGCGAAAAACTCACAAATGCAGATCAGTTTGAGCTTGTTTACAGGGGTGGAGAATCCATGTTAGAGCCGAAGTGCCTTACCACGGTTTCTGTAAATGATGATACTGCCGTTTTGGCGCTCCCTGCGGATCTTAAGGCAGGATTGTATTACATAAAACCGCAGTACGAGGGGATCATCTATCGCTCAAGTGACAGTATCACCATAACTGCCAAGGACGGAGAACAGAGCAGGGGCGAGCATCCCGATCCCTCGTGGAAGAGGGAGGACTGGATAAACCTCAACGGCTGGTGGGATTTCTCCTTTGATGCCGAAGAGGTCGGCATTGATGAAAAATGGTATCTTGGAGACAAGGAATACGATTATAAAATAAACGTCCCATACGGCTGGGAATCTGCACTTTCGGGAATTACCGCTACCGATTACAGAGGACAGGCATGGTATAACCGTACTTTTGCGCTCGACTCTGCGTGGCTTGCAGATGGCAAGAGCGTAAATATTCATTTCGGTGCAGTCGATGCAAAGTGTATCGTATACGTAAACGGCAGCGAGGTCTGCCGGCATGACGGCGGATATACCCCGTTTGAAGCGGATATTACAGATTTCGTGAACGATGGCGAAAATTCGCTTACCGTATGGGTTGAGGATAAGGCATCCTACGGCGATAACAGCTACGTTGCACTCGTGGGCAAACAGGGGCATAACGCTCCCTGCGGATATACGCATACCTCGGGAATCTGGCAGACAGTATATCTCGAGAGCAGAAGCGACACCTATCTTGATTACGCACACGCAAATCCGAATTACAAGAACGGCTCCGTACAGTACGATCTGTCGGTTGTATCGGATACGGTGCAAACGCTGACGGCGGAGTTTGATTTTGAGAGCAGAATATGGGACGAGACGACGGCACTTGATTTTGCTACCGGCTCTGCGTTCTCATACTCGCAGAGCATCTCCCTCGTTGCGGGCGAAAATAAGATCAGCCTTTCTGAGATCTTTATCGAGAATCCCAAGCTGTGGTCTGACCGTGCTCCTAATCTTTATTACGGAAGCATAACACTCAAGGATGAAGGCGGTAACGTGATCGACCGCGTGGAGACGTATTTCGGTCTGAGACAGATATATACAGATATTTATGACGGCAGAGATTACGAGTATATCTTCCTCAATGGCTCGCCTGTATTTATGGCAGGCCTGCTTGATCAGGGCTTCTGGAGAGAGGGTATTTACACCGCACCGTCCGAGGCAGCATTAAAAGCGGATATTGCGATGATGAAGGATTGCGGTTTCAATATGATACGCAAGCACCTTAAGATAGAAGACCCGCTCCAGTACTACTGGTGTGACAAGCTCGGTATGTTCGTATGGCAGGATATGCCGCATGCCACCGCAATGAATGCGACTACCGAGGGTGGCGAGGCACCCGGACGCGTACTGTACGAGTCGACGCTTGAAGAAATGCTTGAGCGTGACTACAACAAGCCCTCTGTCATAGCCGTTATGCTTTTCAACGAAACGTGGGGAATCAAGCATACGGCACCTGCGGCATCCGACGGGCTTAGCACTATCGAGTGGATAAAGTCACTTTATTACAAGGTCAAGGACTATAACCCCGGGCTTCTTGTAGAGGATATGTCACCTCTCAACAAGGACCATATCCAGCCTACCGACCTTAATACCTTCCATATGTATCCTATTACGTACAAGTCGGCAAAGGCATCTGTCGAAAAGTTCGCGAATAATTCGTATGAGGGCTCTACGCTGAACTTCTACGAGGGATACGCACAGGAAAAGGAGCCTTTGCTTAACTCCGAATACGGAGGAGTCGGTGTTTCCTCGGGCGACAGAGACGTATCTCTCTGCTTTAAGTATCAGACCGACCTTATGCGTATGAACCAGCGCTTTAACGGTTACGTTTATACCGAGCCATACGATATCGAGTATGAGCGCAACGGTATTTTGACATACGACCGCCGTCAAAAACTGTTCCCGTATTACGAGATAGCATACGGCGGTGACATGACTATTGCGGACCTCAATCAGCCGAACCATGTCGGTGTCTACGAGGAGCCTGCAAAGGTGTGCAGCGCGGGATCGGTCTACGAGGCGGATGCGGTTGCATCAAACTGGTCGGGCAATATTTATGAAAACGCAGTATTGCGTTGGCGCTTTGATGCTACAGATATATACGGCAACAGCTTTTCGACAGGTATTTCAGGAATGAAAAGTATAAGCTACGCACCTTATACCGCAGAGCACTATCCTCTGTCCTTTGAGCTTCCCGATAAGAGCTGCGTGGGTACGCTTACCGTATGGATAGAGCAGGGCGGGGAGAAGCTTGCCAAGAACTTTATCAACGTTATTGTAAAGGGAGACGAATCTAAGGACGCAGAGTACATAGGCGAAAATTCGGTCGCACTGCGCTCTGACGGAGGAGAGTTTGAGGGGACGGGAGAGCTGACGCTCGAGTATATGCTGCCAGCTGACTTCGATCTCTCGGGATCGGATTCTGTACGTATTCTTGCAGAGGTCTCCTCTGTGAAGAAGGATAGCGTGACCAACGGCATTACCAATGCTGCTACCTCGCAGACGGTGGAGGGCGGTGAGCGTCCGTCTGACGTTACCGTGTACGTCAACGGCATCAGGATAGATACCGTATATATACCCGACAACCCCCGTGACGTGAG
>JAZMZS010000165.1:0-8434 GCA_045586105.1 Eubacteriales bacterium
TCGGCATAGTCAGCCTGATGATATGGGGCGCATCCAACAACATCCCCCGCTTTATAAAAAGCATCCCCGGCGAAAAGTTCATCGGTTATTGGCTTGTATATTTTTTGGTGACAGCGGTCATATTTGTTGTTCTGATCATTGCAGCTATCAGGATCTCGGCGGGCATATATGCGAAGAAGGCATTGACAATGCAGTACTCCGACGGCGACCTCATGTTGATACAAGGATCGGACAAGTACGCCATGACAGTTTATTACCTGATGAAAGCGAAACTGCACAACATAATCACCTTTGTAACGGAAAAAGCGACGGAGGAAACGGATGCACTGCTGAAGATCGAGCTTAATGACAGCATATCCGAGCAGGACTGTAACGAATACTGCGGCGAAAACCCGCAGGTAAAAAGGATCGTTGAATTTATTAAGCAAAAAGCATGCCCATCTGATGATGCTCCTGTCGACAAGAGCGATCGTAATATCTTCGTTAGTGATATTCTGCGGCATGTCCAACCGAAGCCCGAGATCCACAGCCCCGGCGGTCTTTTTGTAAAAAAAGCAAAAAAGATAGTGGTCAATATATTCCGAATCATATTGTGCGCGGGATTGCTCCTGATGTATTCTCCCGCTTTGATAAAAATAGTAATGGGAATTGTCAACAATAAGCCGACAGAATCTCTTGCTTTGATCTTGGTCGTGTCTTCCTTTTTCGTGCCTTATCTTTTGTTCGGCTTTGTTACAGTGATCCTGGATCATATCGACAAAAGCTTTGCCAAACCGATCGTAAAGTACAAAAAAGAGAATATGACAAATCTGATGCATATGCACAGCGAGAGCTCGACCATACATTCCACAACAGACAAGAACCGTATGCTCGTTATTCTCAGATCATTTGCCCTGAATGATTACTCCGAATATCTGTGTCCCGAGCTTGGCGAAGAGATACATCTGCTCTCAAGATCGATAACCGCATCAAGAGCTGCCGATGCCGCATCGAAAGCCTTGAAAGCGAAGAACAGCAGCGGAGGCTGCAGCGGGTGCAGCGGATGCGGAGGCTGCGGCGGCTGCGGCGGATGCGGAGGCTGCGGAGATTGATGTATTACAACACAACAACACGGCTGCTGATGCAGTTTCATATTACAGGCAGATGCAATCTCAGATGCAAGCATTGCTACCGCACAGAGGGTGATGTCGAAACGCTCCCGTTTGAAAGCATTATTGACATTATCGAGCAGTACAAGGTGCTGCTTGCAGAATACAACAAAATACACCGCATCAAAAAAAGAGGGCATATCAATATCACGGGCGGAGAACCGTTTTACCGCTCGGATATAACCGGCATACTCGAGTATCTCGGAGAAAACAGAGAGCTGTTCTCGTACGGTGTTCTCTCAAACGGATCATTTATCGACAAGCACATTATAGAGATACTGAAAAGCACCGAGGTGTCATTCGTTCAGCTAAGCATCGACGGCAACCGCGAGATGCATGATTCCCTGCGCGCAAAGGGCGACTATGACAGGGTCCTTGATACCGCACGTATGCTCGAGGAGAACGACATTCGCACCTATATCAGCTTTACAGCTACCAAATCTAACCACAAGCATCTCCCATCCGTTGCGGCGGAATGCAGAAAGCGCAGGATAACAAAGCTCTGGTCAGACCGCCTCGTTCCTATCGGAAACGGCAAGGAGCTCGAGGAGCTGCAGATAACGCCCGAGGAGCTCCCCCGCTATCTTCGGAGCATGAAAAAGGCTCAGGGTGGATGGATAACACGGCTGCTTTTCCCGAAAACTCAGGTGAGCTCGAACCGCGCTCTGCAGTTTTTGGGTACTGACGGATGCCTGTACTCATGCAGTGCCGCAAAAAGCCTGGTTACCGTTGACGAATTCGGTAATGTTATGCCCTGCAGACGAATGCCGATAATCTGCGGAAATGTACAAAGCACACCTCTGCGCGACATTTATTTTAAAAGCGAGGTGTTCCGCGAGCTCAGAGAGGACCGTCTGCCGAAGGAATGCTCTGAATGTGCTTACTCCTTCGAATGCAGAGGAGGCGCTAAGTGCCAGAGCTATGCCGTGACGGGCTCGTTCTACCGTGCCGATCCCGCATGCCCTTACAAAAAGCCTCTTTAAACGGAACAAAAGACATAAAACTCACAACAAATAAGGAAAGAAACTTCATTATGACAGAAACAACAAAAGAGATATTCGAAAAATACCAAGTCAGAAAAACAAAAAAACAAAAGACCGCATTCATTGAATACACAAAACAGCTCGCAGAGAAGTACGGGTATTCTATGAACGTTGAAAAAGGAACCTTCGGTGCGCGAAATATCGTTATCGGAGACCCCTGCAAGGCAAAGGTCCTCTACACTGCACATTATGATACCTGCGCCCGCCTTCCCTTCCCGAACTTTATTACACCGAAAAACTTTTTTATCTATTTACTGTACCAGCTTCTGATCGTAGGGATCTTTTATGCACTTACCTTCGCTATTGGGTTCATAGCGGGCATTGCGGCAGCCTTGCTGCCTGTCAGAGAAGAGACTGCGTATATGATCATTTCCTTGTTGCCGCAGATATTTTTGTTTTTACTGCTGTATCTTTTGCTGTTCGGACCTGCTAACAAAAACACCGCCAACGATAACACCTCGGGTGTCACTACCGTTATCGATATTATGAGGGAGCTGCCGCAGGACCAAAGAGAGAAAGCGGCTTTCGTTTTATTCGATCTTGAGGAGGCGGGGCTTTTCGGCTCATCATCGTTTGCTTCAAAGCATAAAGCAATAAAAAACAACACCCTCGTCATCAACTTTGACTGTGTCTCCGACGGAGAAACGATCTTGTTTGCACTGAAAAAAACGACAAAGCAGTATGCACCTCTGCTGAAAAATGCGTTTACAGACGCCCCCGGCATCACGGTAGAGATAACAAGGAACGCTTTTTATCCTTCCGATAACGCATCATTCAAGGGCGGGATAGGTGTAGCCGCACTGAAGAGATCAAAGCTTTTCGGAACTCTGTATATGGATAGGATCCACACAAACAAGGATGTGATCTACCGTGAGGAGAATATCGGATATCTGACCGAAGGTGCGATCAAGCTTACAACAATGCTGTAAAGGAAAAAAAGATGAAAAACGTTTTACTTATAGGCGACTCGATAAGATTAGGATATGACAAGGCGGTAATGCGCTCGCTTGAAGGGAAGGCGAACGTCTGCTTCCCTTCCGAAAACTGCCGTTTTGCAGCGTACGTGCTGCGCTATCTGCACGATTATAAGGCACTCGTGCCCGACGGGAAGGTCGACGTTCTGCACTGGAACGCGGGGCTATGGGACTGTCTTCACCTGTTCGGAGAAGACGCACAGACACCGCTCGACGTCTACGCGTATTACATAGAGCGTATCTGCATTCGTATAACGAAGCTCTTTCCCGAGGCTAAGGTCGTCTTTGCTACGTCGACCGCGGTGCTGTCCGAGAAAATGAAGCCCGACTTCAAGCGTTATAACGAGGAGATCGAGAAATATAACGATGCCGCCGTGGAGATCGTAAAAAAATACGGCTTTGCGGTAAACGATCTCTACGCCGCTTCCCGTGCTCTGTCCGAGGATGCGCACTCGGATGCCGTGCATTATTACACCCCCGAGGGAACGCGAACGTTTGCCGAGCAGGTCCTCGATCATATATCCCCCGCGCTCGGCATCGCCGATAAGGTTCCATACAAGGAGGAGCTGCATACCGACGAGCCGATCGGGATATGACCCTTTATCGTAAGGATCGAACGACAAATATAACCGTTCAAAGTACTAAACTGATAATATATCAATAACGCTCCTGTAAAATATATATTTAAAAATGAAAAATGCACCGTGAGATCACAGTGCATTTTTGTTTTCGGTTATTCTTTTAATTAACAGTTCTATATCAGATCCCTGTTTACTCCGTAACCACCGTTTCGTATTGTTCCCGGATCTTCGCCTGTGCTTCATCGGCGCCCACAAAGGATATGTAATACTCTTTTTGGCTGACAGAGTGGATCTGCTCATCGTCCACCTCAGCACCTTTATAGCTAACCATCGTGCATGTGATCCGAACGATCTCCCAATCCTTATCCATGTAAAAGTAATTAGTGGATATCTGCCTGCTTAACGTACAGTTGTCACTGCCATGATCCTCGTTTTGCACGAGAACAACGTACTCTCCCACGCGGGCGAAGTGTGCATCCCCCGAAAGAAACACCTCAGGTTCATATTTTGTCCACCATTTTGAAAAGGACTGTATAGGAACCTCCCTCTGCTTCCACTCGGTATAATGCCTCGGGGCGATATCCCAATAATTACCGCCGCAGCACAGGCTCCGATTCCCGTCATCGCTCTCCCAATAAAAATCTTCCCCGACGCGCCATTCATTTCTCACAGCCAACAGCTCGATATTATCAAAGTCTTTGCCGCTGTATTGCTCATTGCGAACGTGCACCGCCGTCTTTTCCAGCAGCCGCTCAAACCCGCTGCAGAAGAGTGTCTCTTTATCCTGTCCGCATCCCTGTAGCATCAACAGGCAAAGCGTCAAAAGGATGCATATGATACGTTTTTTCATATCGCTCCCCCTTTTTTTCAAAATTAGTATACGATACGATTCGTCTGCTTTTACTATATCACAAAAAGGATAATAAATCAACCCACCCTGTATAATTAAAGAAAGAGACTGTCTCAAATGCGAATAATTCGCATTTGAGACAGTCTTTGTTATGCATTCTTTGAGCGCGCAAAGAAACGGCGAAGCATGCTCGAAGCTGTCAGCTTATGCTGTAGCCAAGCTTATTCAGCTCGCACTTGATTCCTTCCTCAACGGAAGCAAAATCATCACGGGAAAGCTCGGTTACGTTCAGTACCTTCGAGCAATCGATGTCACGGTCATAGCGTCTGTCGTGATACCACATCCAGCCCGTGCTCTTTTTCTCTTTTATTTCGGGATTTGCATCAAGGAATTCCTCCTCTGAGCACCAGCGTACCTTGAGCCCTATGATCTTCGTATAAAGCTCAGTCACCTCACCCCACGTCATACCGTGTCCGGAATAGATGGTAAACGCCTCTCCGATTGCTTTTTCCTTGAAGAGAAGGTTTGCAATAAGCTTGCCCGAGTTTCCCGACCAGTCGAGACCTGCCTTGAAATCCTTGCACATCGCGGGCATAAGAAGCTCTCTTCCCTCCTTTGCCGCTACCAAAACGCGGTCGGAGGAATACATCAGCAGATCCATTCTTCTCTCGGAGAAGGAAATGACGGGACGAACGATAGTCCAGGGCTGACCCGCGCACTCGCCTCTTAAGTACTCCTCACCCTTTGACTTGGAAACGGCGTAATCCTCGTTTTCCAAAAAGTCACGATCCGTCTCAACGTGATAGAGCTGAGGTGCAGTCTCGGTGATAGGGTGCTGTTTGTCAGCGTAAGTGCGGTATGAGGACAGGAAGATCAAATGATCCGTGTTTGCTATCAGCAACGGGTGGATCTCCTTATAATCTTCAACGTTTCTGTAATGAATAAAGTTCACGATACCGTCGTAATGCTTTTTTGAAAACAGATCGAGAAGCAGCTCCTTCGTTGCAAGGCTCCTGTGGAAAATAAGATGCTCGTTGTTAGACACCTTTTCCTCGGGACATATTACCTCAACGTCAGCGCCGAGTCGAAGCAGCTCCTCGGAGACGTACGTACCTAAGGTGCCGCCGCCTGCGATCAATAATACTCGTTTGTTTTGCGTCATAATGATATCCTCCTTTCGGTATATTTTCATGATACGGTATTGCAATCGAAAATAAAATATGTTATTCTGTTTTTACCGCATAATATTCTATAATTATTTGATGGTAATAAGATATGAATGACGCAATATTCTTCAAGCAGTTCCGTTTCAACGAATTTTATTTCAACGAAACGAAGCATCGGGATAACTCAAGAGGAGTCGATATGCATTATCTCGGGCTTATGAAGCACGGGCGGGGGCGTATCCTCTCGGAGGATAAGACGCTTGATATCGACGCGGGCGAGATGTTTTATATACCCAAGGGATGCCGATACCGTTCCTACTGGATAGCCGACGATTACGTCACCTTCGATTCTATCGGCTTTCTGTATTTTCCGACGGATAAGCCGAACGGATACACGCTGCAAAAAATAGGAATAACCGACAGGATACGCGAGGCGTTTGCTCCGCTGTCCGAATGCAAGGACCTGAACGCCGCCTCCATCGGCGCGCTGTACGGTCTGCTTGGGGTACTTGAGAGCGAATTGAGCTCGTCTGCGCCGACGCGTGATATTTACGTATATGAAAAATTGCTCCGGCATATGAAGGAGGATCCGCACAAAACGATCCCGCACTATGCACGCCTGTGCGGTATAAGCGAGGCTCTTTTGTATTACCATATAAAAAAGGCAACGGGCAAAACACCCAACCGCATCCGTCAAGAGATCCTCTGCGAAAAAGCGGTCAGCCTTCTGACGACCACCAATTATACCGTCGAGGAGATCTGCGATGCGCTGAAATTCAGCTCTGCCGCCTATTTCAGAAAGGTCTTTCACGATATTTATCACAAGGCACCCACACAAGTACGTAAAGACGGATCACTGATATAAACCCCGAAGTTAATATAAAAGTATTGCAGGGCAAGGAAGGAGGAGGACGACGAAAAAGAATCGTGCAGTTCAACTTACAGTAAGACTAAATCGTTTTATTCTTCGTCTTCCTCATCAGTAAAGAAGAAAACTTCTTCAACCGACACACCAAAAACTTTTGCGATATCCATAGCTAATTTTAGCGACGGATTATACTTTCCATTTTCCAATTTTCCTATCGTTTCTCTACGGACGCCCACCCGGTCAGCAAGCTCCGCCTGTTGAATATTCATAGCTTTTCGGAATTCATACATTTTCGTAGTTAATTCAGGCATATTATTCTGCCTCCAGTTTCCGGAAGAATAGTCCGACAAACAAAATATAAATAGCCATGATAATGAAGAAAATTTGAGGAACAATTCTCATCCAATCAATATCCATATTTTGCACCAAACCACCCACTAGTAAAAACACGATTGATGCTATACATAGCACCATGAATAATGCTCCACTGGCCTTTGCTTGCGCCTTAATTAAGTTGTACTCGGACATTTCGTCACCATCATCTCCAATTCGACAAATTCTGCTAACCTTGACCGACACAACAGCAACCGCCGTGAGAAACAGTATTTCTAGGATATTGCAAATCAAGTTATCAAACATGCCGGTCAAACCTGTACAACTCCACAATATTCCCATAACCGTTTGCCCCCAAAATATTTTTGTACCAACAGAAATAAGCCTTTCTTTCTTTTTCATAAATGCCTCCGTAATGCGATATATTTATCTCTTTTGTGACAATTATATCACTTGGTTTTATTCTTGTCAAGAGAAATGTGATAAATATATCTCATTTAATACGGAATGAAATACTATTGTTTTTTACAACAACAAAAAGGCTTGACCGCGGTCAAGCCTTTTGTGTTAAAATAACGTCGTTACCCAATATACTACCCCACACACCACTCCTGCAAACACGCCGTACACGATAACAGGCCCTGCGATGGTGAACATCTTCGCACCAACACCCAAGACAAACCCCTCTGCTGCTGTCAATATAGGACACACCGTTTTGTAAAAGTATTTTACATTAAAACGGCGGTGTGGTATAATAAAACAAAGCGAGGTGGAAAAATGGGTACATGGAATGTTAGTATTAACGGAAATGATACTGCACAGGATTTGAAATCTGAGTATCAAGCCGCTTTTTTCTATAATGATGTTGATATCGCGCTTTCAAAAATTGATGCCTATGTGCGTACTATGTTTGACGAAACCGATGAGGAAGAATGGTGTAATTACTATTATTCACTGGCAGACTATATGTGGAAACACGGCATTTTGACAGACACAATACGAAATCAGGTCATTACTATGATCGACACCGGTTTTGGTTTTGGACTTTGGGAAGAAGCGGGCGTCAAAACATTAGAAAAACGCAAAAAAACATTGGCGGAGTTTCGGGTCAAACTCCTATCTCCACAGCCTCCTAAAAAGAAGATTAGAATTGATATGCATATGACACCCATATTTGAAGCTGGTGATTTGATTGCAATTCAATTAAAAACATCTGATAAGCATTATTTGGATAAAAGTAAATTCACAGAAGAAACATTTAGATCGTGTGATGGTAAGTATGTTGTGCTAAGAAAAGTATGTGATGATATTTCCTATACTTCTTATGTTGAGCCCAATGTGCGAGATATTTGGATTCGTTTCCAACTTTATAAAAAAGTATTCGACGCTCCTCCCACTGTAGATCAGTTGGAACAAGTTCCTTGGGCAAACACCGAAAATACAAACGGTTCTTTTATTTGTGAGAGCAGTA
>JAZMZS010000166.1:0-2744 GCA_045586105.1 Eubacteriales bacterium
CTTGGCTCACAGAACGACATGGCTACGATCCGACTTCCCTGCCTTATCCTATCATTGTTATTTTTATCTGATCCATACCCGCTTTTTTCTTTGACGAAACAGGCGCAAAGAAAAAAGCTACCAAAAAAGAAAGCGCCGCACACGGGCGCTGCCCGAGCCCGCGAGCTTTTGAAAAAGCTCGACCAAAACTTTTGAGCAAACTACCAACCTTACTTTTCCGTGCACCGCTTCGAGCGCGCCGCGCGAGCTTGGGGCAAAGAAAATGCGCCGACCAAATAGATCGGCGCACAAAGTAAGGTTTTACTTTTATCCTTTTCCTAAAAGGTTTAGGAAGGGGGTGCGGGGGATGACCCTTTATCAAAGGGTTTCCCCCGAAAAAGGTACGGGGAGAAACTATCTCTTATTCTATTATCCCCGATCAATCGCACAAAAGCGCATCCTTGGTCGCGATATACTTATCGACCCGGGCGTCGAGAGCCTCTTTCGTTTCGGCGGAGGCGAGGAAGTAGATCTTGATCTTGGGCTCGGTGCCCGAGGGACGGATGATGGTGACGTCACCGTTCTCAAGCTCGTAGCGGAGGACGTCGGACTCGGGAAGTCCGGTAGGCTCGGTCTTGCCGGTCTCAAGGTCGGTCACCGTGCCTTTTGCGTAATCGCCGACGCGGACTACTCTGACGCCGCCGATCTCTGCGGGGACGTTATCGCGGAGGTTCTTCATAATACGGGAGCGGCGTGCAATTCCGTCAAGCCCCTCCATATAGATATCGGTCACGCCCTCGCGGTAGAAGCCGTACTTCTCAAAGAGCGCATCGAGCGCCATGCCGAGGGTCATTCCCTTTGAGCGGTAGTAAGCGGTCATCTCGCCGATAAGAAGCGATGCGCACACGGCGTCCTTGTCGCGGGCGTAGGTCCCCTTGAGATAGCCGTAGCTTTCCTCAAAGCCGAGAAGATAGGTGCCGAATCCCGCCTCCTCGTGGTTCTTGATGACCTCACCGATAAACTTGAAGCCGGTGAGGACGTTATGCATCTTAACTCCGCCACGGCGGCAGATCTCGGTCGCCATCTCGGTGGAAACGATGCTCTTGACGGCGTACGCGTCTGCGGGAACGCCGCCCTTTTCCTTATAAGCGCTGATTATATAATCGAGCAGAAGCGCGCCCATCTGGTTACCCGTGATGCGGGCGAAGCTGCCGTCTCTTTTGCGAGCCATAACGCCGACGCGGTCGCAGTCGGGGTCGGTCGCAATGACAAGGTCGGAGCCGACCTTCTCGGCGAGCGCAATGCCGAGGGTGAATGCATCCTCGAGCTCGGGGTTGGGCTTTGCTACCGTGGGGAAATCTCCGTCGATGATCATCTGCTCCGAGACAAGCTCGATATGCTTGTAGCCGAGGGTACGGAGCGCCTCGGGAACGAGCTTATGTCCCGCTCCGTGCAGAGGGGTGTATACGATCTTCAGCTCGTCTGCGACCTCTCTAACGACGCCGGGGTTTACCGCCTGTGCGGTTACACAAGCCATGAACGCACGGTCGAGCTCACAGCCGACCATGGTAATTCTTCCGTCCGCTACAGCCTCGGCAAAGTCAACCGTCTTTACATCCTCAAAGATATCGGCGCCGTTGATGTATTCCGAGACTGCCTTAGCCTTGTCGGGGGCAAGCTGAGCGCCGTCCTCCCAGTAGACCTTGTAGCCGTTATACTGCTTCGGGTTATGGGAAGCGGTGATGTTGATGCCCGCGATGCATCCAAGCTTCCTTACAGCGAATGAAAGCTCGGGGGTGGGGCGGAGCTCGTCGAAGAGGTAGGTCTTGATTCCGTTTGCCGCAAGCACGCGAGCGGAGATCTCCGCATACTCTGCGGAGTGGTTACGCGAGTCGTAGGCAATGACGACACCGCGCGCGCATTTGCCTTCCTCTATGATAAGGTCGGAGAGACCCTGCGTTGCGTGGGCGATGGTGTAGTTGTTTATGCACGCCTGACCCGCGCACATGATGCCGCGCAGTCCCGCCGTGCCGAATTCCATGTTTGAGCGGAATCGGAGCTCGATCTCCTTTTCATCCGAGGAGATGGCCTCAAGCTCGGCGCGCGTGTTTGCATCAAGCTTGTCGTAAGAAAGCCATTTTTCGTATAACTTGGTGTGGGTGTTCATGGTTGTTCTCCTAAAAAATATGTTCACTGCTCATCGAGAGCAGATCTGATTGCCTTTGAAAGCTGATCGGGGCAGGATGTAGCCTTAAAGCCGCACCTGATCCCCTCGAGGCGCTCTATCGCCTCTTTTGCGCTCATTCCGCGCACGAGCGCCGCAACGCCCTGTGTGTTTCCCGAGCAACCGCCCGCAAAGCGGACCTCGCTTATGATATTATCGTCGTCGAGCTCAAGCTCGATCATGCGGGAGCATACTCCCTGCGTGCGGTACTGAATTTTTTTTGACATGGTTTTTCTCCTGTAAGTGAAGGTAAATAACGGGCGCTTCAGCCCCTGCATCATCCTGAGCGGGAAGTAGTTGTAGCGTTTCTCTCATCTCCGCCCCAGATCCTTCGGTCGGGCGTTGCCCTCCCTCAAGGATGACAGGCGGGTCGGGGTCGAAACTGAATCCCTACGGAGCGACCTCATCCACCGCAAGCGGTCCCCCTTCCCCCACCGGGGAAGGCTATGCTACGCTCGGTTTCGTCACTTTTATAATTAATCCGATTTTCGCAAAAAGCGAAAATCTTCCTTACCTATTATCTATTATCTTTTATTTTTTA
>JAZMZS010000167.1:0-3170 GCA_045586105.1 Eubacteriales bacterium
CTGAGGGTGAAGCGGAAGGAAAGATTCGTAAGCCCCTGCTTTATCGGAACTATCTCGTGTATCTCTGATTCCTCGCAATCAAGCACTCCGCAGATGTTCTTGAGTATCTTCGAATCGGTATTGTTGATATAATGAGGATCGAACTGTCTCAGCTCATCGAGCGAGTCAAACTCGAATATATCCTCCTCCTCGTAGCGCATGATATACATATCAAGCTCCTTGATATGCTTCATATAGAGGTTTTCCCACAGCAGCGTACGGTTGTATTCCTCGGCAAATTCACGCTCGAGTATCGGCATGAACTTCTCGGAGAACTCTCTTGACCAATAGACGTGACCGAGCATATACCAGGAATCCGAGCCGCCGATCCTTACCTTGTTTATCCTGTCGTGAGAATCGACGCTCATGCAGTATTCGTCGGTCTTGCCGTCTGCGTATTTTGCCGCGTAGTACGCGCGGTAAACGTGGCTCTCAAAGACGTTTTTAGAAAAATAATCGTCCGAGGAGCATATGTAGGTGTTACCGAGCTTTTCCTTTACCCTGATAAGCGTGGACGGGTTATTATAGCGGTAGTAATCCTCGTTTATCACGATATTCACACCGAATTTGTCGGCAAGATAGAAGAATGTCTCCTTCATATATCCGACGACGAGCGTAATATCGGTGATACCCGCATCAAGAAGCTGCTTTATCTGTCTCTCGATAAGTATCTCCCCGCGTGCACGGAGAAGTCCCTTCGGCTTTTCAAAGGAAAGAGGGGCAAAGCGGCTCGACATTCCTGCCGCCATGATTACGGCGTTGTCTACCTTGTAGGGAGCAAGTGCTTCTACGCCCGCTTCGGTTATTTTGCCCTGTGCGTCCACAAGTCCCTTGTCCTTGAGGGCGGTAAGGTTCTTATTTACGTTTCCGAGCGATATATCAAGGGCGTCTGCAAGCTCACGCTGCTTAGCTGAATATCCCTTGTATATCCGATACAGTATTTCAAATTCGTTTTTCGTCATTTTTTCTTCCCGTAAAAAGGCATATTTTTTTCATTTTTTCGATCATACCCTTATATTATGAACATTTTTCTGCCGTTTGTCAAGTATATCAACCGTTTTTCTGATTTATTTACAATTTAAATAGTGACCTAGGGCTGTTATTGTGTTATAATTTATCAAAACGAACGAAAAAACGAGGTAGCGGCATGAAAAAACGATTCTCAGGATCGGATATGATCTTCGTCTCCGTACTGCTGACCGTGATAGCGGCGTGTCTTATATGCTCGCTCTTTTTCTATCAGCTTGCACTGATAAACGGAGAATCGATGGAGCCGGCGTATTCGGGGCTTGAGCTTGTGATAATCGACAAGACGGCTTCCGACCTCTCTGCGGGAGAGGTCGTTGCGGTCAAAAGCGAAGCCGCCCGCGGTAACATAATAAAAAGGATTGCCGCGGTCGGAGGGGATACCGTTTTGATATCCGAGGGCGTTCTGTACGTAAACGGAGGGCAGGTATCACGCTACGGGACGTTTGAATACGCGGGAATAGCGGAAAAGCAGATAACCGTTCCCGAGGGCGGGTATTTCGTGATAGGGGATAATATAAAAGAAAGCCGTGACAGCAGATACGAAGAGATAGGAATAATTACGGAAGAAGATATTATAGGGAAAATAATTCCGCAGAGGTAAGAACGTGCGGGAGGATATAGTACCGTCGCTCTCTGCTCGCCCTCAGATCCTTCGCTGCGCTCGAGGATGACAGGGCGGATGAGGCTCTTAGCAATAGCGTTCTTTACACAATTTCCTATGTGACAAAAAAGATCACTCGTTTTGATACAAGTGATCTTTTTTATTATATTGTTTATTATATTGCGGCTTACTTTGCCTCGGTCTCTTCCTTGACCTCTGCAGTCTCGGTATCGTCGACGATCTCGTCGTCCTCGACTTCCTTGTTCTTGTTCTCGTCGATTCCGAGAGTGTCGTTGATCTTCTTCTTTGCCTTTCTCCAGTAGATACCGATCGCGGCACCGACAGCGATGATAACGCCCGCGCTCGCCTGGATAAGGATGGTCACGACGGAGGGGTCTATGTACGCGAGAAGGGTGTTTCCGAAGAGGAGCATGCATGCGGTTGCAGTATAAAGCAGGACTGCGAGTCTTGTGAGAAGCTTTTTCATTTTCAGTTTAATCCTTTCTTTCTTTTCTTGCCTTTATCTGTCTCTTGACGGCTTCTATCATATATTTAGCACCAACCTCGGAGCTTGTGCCGAGATTGTATACGTACTCTTCGATAAATCCGCCGATCTTATCGTAATATGCGTCCTTTTCTCTAAGAAGCATATCCACCTTCTCGGCTACGGTATCGAGCTTGTCGGTATCTACCGAGCAGCCTATCTCGTCACGCAGGAGAATATTTATCGGAACGGTATCTATCTTCGTATATTCGGGGTTCATGACCTTCATGGGGGTATTTATAAAGAGGACGGGCTTCTGCGTGGTGTACGCATACTCGTACGTTATGCCCGACCAGTCGGTTATCATAAGGTCTGCGGTAAATACGGTGGAGTTTGACGAGAAGTCTGTCTGTATCTCGATATTGGGGTCAGCCTTGTACTTTTCCTTGAGCTGCTCCATATACGCCTTTTTGTGGCGAACGTGCTGGGGATGGGGACGAACGATGATCTTATATCCCTTACCCGAGAGATTGTTCAGTATCTCCTCGAGGCAGCTGTCAACGATATTATCCTTCTGCCAGGAGGGTGCGATAAGAATGGTAGTCTGCTCGTTTTTGTGGTCCTTGATCTTCTCGTAGTCCTCACGCATCTCGTCAAGCAGGCAATAGCCCCAGTCGATAAGCTTCTTTTTCTTGGAATTATATACGATCTCGTTCTTCTCGATCTCTTCCTTCTGATGCTTACCTACGCAGAACACCGTATCGTAGTGATCCATCGAGCCTGTACGCATCATGGCGTTGAGCGAGTCTATTCCGTGGGGAATATAGATGTACTCGATATCCTTTCTCAGATACGAGCGCTTGATGTGGAAGTTTTCAAGGTCGGGCATAGTCATTACGACCACGTCCGCGTCCATCTTCATCATAAGAGTGATGAGCTTTTTCTCTTCTATGTAGTAGGGACGTATCTTCTCCTCGGTCTTTGCCATCTCGAATATATTGTCGTCGGGGTCGGAGG
>JAZMZS010000168.1:0-2593 GCA_045586105.1 Eubacteriales bacterium
CGCACCACGTTTCTGCAGAGGCAGACACCGCAAAGAGTGAGGTCACCGCAATCAAAAAGCATGTAATGGTAAATAATCTGATCACGTTTCGTTTCATTTCAAACTCCCGCCAATATAAAAATATAGTAATATTATACCGCCGGTGTTATTGTTTGTCAATCGAAATCGTTAAGTTATCTGCCCAGCTGCGCTATATATGACCATGTCGGTGCACCCACGATGCCGTCGGGATTCAGACCTCCCTCTCTCTGCGCCGCTATCACAGCACTCTCGGTGGAACGCCCGAATATTCCGTCTACGGCGACCGAGGGGATAGGAGCTCCCGCAGCCGATGCGCGGTTGATCAGCGTCTGCAGATCCTCGACCTCCCTGCCCGTGCTTCCGAGTGCAAGCGCGACACCCGGGTATATCTCTATCGCATCAATTCCAAAGCGCTCGGGGATGTTTCGGACGGCGTTTCGGTAAAGTCCCGCAAGCACCGCCCATGTCGGTCTGTTGACCACACCTGTGACCGGAAGTCCGTTTTGTCTCTGTACAAACTCCACTGCCTGCCTCGTGGCAGGACCGAACACTCCGTCTACGGTGACCGCAGGGTATGCTCCGTCAAAGAAAGCAAGCGTCGCCAGATATATCTGCAGGGCGCGAACGTAAACTCCGCTGTCTCCCTCCTCAAGCTCGGACTCGAACGCCGCACGCGCGTCCTCCTCACTGACCCCCTCGCTTGTAAGCTCGGCAAGGCGCTTTACGGCGTTGTATATTGCCTTTATCTGATACCATGTCGCCTTGCCGACTATCCCATCCACATTCAGATTGAATACAGACTGAAACGCCCTCACCGCCGCCTCGGTCTGCGGACCGTACACTCCGTTCACACTCGGAATCTTGGGAATAGACGGGTAATTGTCCGCGATCCTGTTCAGCTCGTACTGAATTATCCTGACCTCTTCAAATACATCCCCCTCGGAAAGCGGTACTCCCGGGTAAGATCCCGAGACTGCCTCCACGGGCGCATTGAAGATAAGGTCGATATTCTCACCGTAGTAATTCTGCAGTATCTCATAAGGCAAAAGTCCCTGCTCGGCAAGGGTGACGCTCCCCCATTGAGACAGCCCTCTGCACCTGACCTCACGTCCGTCACAGTAAGCCGCAAACAGAGGCTCTACGCTTCCCTGCCTCACTATATAGTCGTTGAAGGTATTGTCAACGATGCGGGAGATGTTCTCGAATATATCGCGCCCGGGAACAAAGGACTGATCGTATGCGGTTGAATTGGTTATATCAAAATCATACCCGCGCGCTCGGTAGAATTCGGTATACACACGGTTGAGCGCAAATGAGACCTGCGCAAGGATGTTCGCTCTGAGCGCAGTCTCGGGCCAGGTGGGATATATTTCACTTGAGGCCACGTTCTTTATATAATCGGCAAAGGGTACACGTACGTTCTCGGCGGGAGAGTCGGGAGGACCGAGATGCACGGTGATGTACTCGGGAATTACAGGCAGAGCCATGACCTACACCTCACCTTCGGACGGAGCGAGCGTGATGGGCTGGATGGATTTTACTCCCGCGAATATCGGGACGTTCTCGACCGCAGCAGGGCTCAGTCCGTCTCTGCCGGCAGAAACCGAATAGCTCGCAAAGGGGCTTGCTCCGTTTCCTTCTATCGAATTCTCCCGCGGAGGGGCAGGAAGTATCATTCCGTCCGCAACGCCGTTCGGATCTGTTGTTACCGTGTAGAAGATATGCCTTCCGTCCGCAAGGTCACGGTACACCGTTATCCTGACGTCGGGAAGCGGAATGCTCTGCCCTCCTGCTGATGTCTGCACTCTGAGCACACCCTCACCCGTGTTTTCTGCAAGAAACTGCTCGTAGGTAAGGCTGTCGGAATGCATCTCCCCGTTGTCAAGGTCCTGGGGATCATCAGGAACGGAAACATCCTCCCCTCCTTCTTCCGCATCTGCATCAGAGGAGATCTGCGGATCCCCCTCCGCTTCTGTATCCCACGGCTCATCCTCGGGCTCCAGGAACAGATCCCTTCCGATCTCGAGTGGCTCGGCTTCGGGAGATATCTCGCTTGCAAGAGCTTCGGTGTTCGCATCGGCAGCGCTGTCGGTTGACTGAGGAGCATAAACAGGGCTTTGCACAACAGGCTCGGGCAGAGGCAGACTTCTCTTTTTTCTTGATACGTACATATTATTCCTCCGTAGTAATATTGGGTTAGGCAGTATTTCCCTGTTCTGTGTCATATGGGAAATTCCGCTACAATACATTCTATTCAGCATATTCTTGTGCGTTACACTTTATTACGCCGTTCTTTACAAAAAAGAAGTATTACAGTGCCTTTCAACAACCGATCGTCCGAATCTGTGCAAAAAATTGTAGTAAAACTCACCGCTTGCACTTGCAAAAAGCACCGGATTATTATAAAATAAATATGTATATTATTATTTTGAAACGGAGAGACGGTATGAAACAGTATAACATTTGTGAAAACGCAAATGCGCATATCATCGAATGCGAGGGCACTCCCATCATCAGTGTAAAAAAGACCGAGGGAGCACACGACACCTTTACACCCATCGAGTGCGGCGTA
>JAZMZS010000169.1:0-10672 GCA_045586105.1 Eubacteriales bacterium
TTACAGAACCTCGGGCGCTTACGTCAGAATGTTCGCGGCGCTGACTCGGTTACGTATGTAAATACGCGCCCTCGTCCTCGCCGCTCCATTCTTCGTCTGACGAAAAATCTGCGTCGCGAGGAACCTCGCTTGCATATTTTCCGTCACCGCTCGACTATCCCTCCGCGAGCCTGCTCGCTGAGAAATAGTCAGCCGAGAAACTGCAAGCCCGCAAGCGAGCTTGCAGAACCTCGGGCGCTTACTTCAGAATGTTCGCGGCGCTTACTCGGTTACGTATGTAAATACGCGCCCTCGTCCTCGCCGCTCCATTCTTCGTCTGACGAAAAATCTGCGTCGCGAGGAACCTCGCTTGCATAAATTGCGCAATACGTCAGATCGAGCGCGTCTCGGTTTTCGGTTACGTATGTAAATACGCGCCCTCAACCTCGCGCTCAGATTCTTCACTGCGGCTGCGCCTCCGTTCAAGAATGACAGCGGGGCTGAAACGTCATACATAGCGGGGTTGGAGCGCAGCAGAGTGCCGTCAGGCACTTTCTTGTTTCGACATGAGAACAAACTATCGAAGTCTACGCTTCGCTCCGTAACGACACAGCGTCGCCCTGCACAATTCCATAAAACAAAGATCGGACACATCATATCGGGTTCTCCCCTTTTGATGTGACCGACCGTTACTTGCAGTTGGAGAAGGCTGTATCTGCCCTTTTACTTCTTCTTGAACACCAGCGCGCATCTCTGAGGCAGATAGCAGAAGAAACCGATCCTGCCGTCCTCGAGCCTTCGCGTGCGGTAGACGTACGCGCCGTCCGTCCTTCCCTGACCCTCAAAGCGCCCGTCGTCGGTCGAGAGTATCACGCTGTACTCACCCTCCTCGAGCACAGGCACGAAGTACCCCTCAAACGAGGCGTGCGGGTGGAAGTTGAAGGCGAAGATATGCTTTTGCCCCTTTGAATAAATGACCACCTTGTCATCCTGATGGATCCAGCGGGATTCGGTGCGCTTCGGCGTGATCCTCTCACGGCGGAGAAGTCCGATCATCTCACGGTCAAATTCACACAGCCCCTTGTATCTGAGATAGTCCGCATCGGCAAGCGACCACTGGCGGCGGCAGTAATGGTAGCTCCAGCCGTTACCCTCACGCGGAAAGTCTATCCACTCGGGGTGACCGAATTCGTTACCCATAAAGTTGAGATATCCCTCGCCCGCGAGTGAAGAGCTGATAAGCCTTATCATCTTGTGCAGGGCGATCCCGCGGTCGATCACGGCGGAATGCGAATTCTTGTCCATTGCGGAGTACATCTCCGCATCGCACAGACGGAACATTATCGTCTTGTCTCCGACCAGCGCCTGGTCGTGAGACTCGGCGTAGCCTATCGACTTTTCCTTCGGACGGCGGGTCGTCAGCTCGTACCAGAGCTTCCACATATCCCAGTCCTCGTCACGGAATTCTTTTAAGAATTTTATCCAGAGATCGGGCAGCCCCATGTTGAGACGGTAATCAAATCCGATACCTCCGTCCGCTATCGGCAGACACATACCGGGCATTCCGGACATATCCTCGGCTATGGTGAGGGCGTTTTTGTTATATGAATGCACGAGCTCGTTTGCAAGCTGAAGGTAGCTTACAGCCTCCGTGTCGGTGTTTGGGGAGAAATACATCTCGTACCCCGAGAACGCCGCCCCGAGCCCGTGGTCGTGGTAGAGCATACTCGTTACCCCGTCAAAGCGGAAGCCGTCAAAGTGGTAGACCTCCATCCAGAAGCGGAGATTTGACAGAAGAAAATGAAGCACCTCGGGCTTTGCATAATTAAAGAGCTTCGTGCCCCAGGCGGGATGCTCGCCGCGCCCGCCATCGTGAAAGTATTGGTATTCGGTACCGTCAAAGAGATTCAGCCCCTCACCCGTGTTCTTGACCGCGTGCGAATGCACGACGTCGAGCAGCACCGCGATCCCCATTTTGTGTGCTGTGTCGATAAGGTGCTTTAGCTCCTCCGGCCTTCCGTAGCGCGAGGAAGCGGCAAAGAAATTCGATACCTGATAGCCAAAAGACCCATAATAGGGATGCTCCATTACCGCCATTATCTGTATGGTGTTGTAGCCGAGAGCCTTGATGCGGGGAAGCACGTTTTCTTCAAACTCACGGTAAGTGCCGACCTTGTATTCCTCGGTCGCCATGCCGACGTGGCATTCGTAGATATAAGGAGTTGCCGCTCTCTTGAAGCCCGCGTCGGTCCAGTTATACGGCGTGTCGGCACTAAGATCCACCTCGGCGCACCACAGGTAGGTCTGCTCGTCCTGAACCACGCGCGTAGCGTAGGAGGGAACACGGCGCAGCGCCTCTCCGTTGTGAATAACGACCGCCTGTATCTTCTGCCCGAGAGAGAGCATGTCCGCAGGCAGGTATATCTCAAAGACCCCGTGCTCGAGCCGTGTCATCTTGTGTCTGTAGAGATCCCATTCGGCAAAATCCCCCGTGAGATACATATCCTCGGCGGCAGGAGCCCACTCGCGGTAGACCCAGCCTCCGTCCCTCGTTCTGTGAATTCCGAAATATTTGTATCCCTGCGCATAATCGCAAATATCCTTATCCCCGAGAATATTCTCGCGGACGGCGTGATAGTTGTTCATTCTGAGCTCAATGTCAGCCTCAAACGGTGCGAGATAAGGGTCGATCTTCAGAATTTTGTAGCTCATGTCCTCTCCTTTTTACTTCCTTCGTCTTTGGGCGGATACACTTACAAATACAGTATACCACACCGTATACGTCGAATTCAAGAGGAAATTGGAGAAGGAAGGATGATGGAAAAAGTAAGAAGTAAGAAGTAAGAAGTAAGAAGTAAGGAGGGTTGTTTGCTTGTGAGAAGATCATGTTTATTATAAAAGTGACGAAACGGAGCGCAGCGTTGCCGTCCCCGGTGGGGGAATATGCACCTTCGGTGCGCGATATTCTGCCTATGGCAGAGCGATATTTCATCCCCGCTGTCATCCTCGAGGGAGGGTTTACCCGACCGAAGGATCTGAGCGGGAGAACAAACCTCCGAGGTCTGAGCGTAGCGTTGCCTTCGACTGTCATTGGAATCGTATCTTGCTCCGGTTCGCTGATTTTCTCATTTTATACTTGAAATATCATATCCGCAATGCTATTATATAGATGTATTAGTATAACTATAAGTATCAACAGACCATCATACCCGAAAGGAGCTTTTGAGATGAAAAAGAACATTTTCAGAATTCTGTCGCTTCTGCTTGCGGTTTGCATGCTCGTGCCGGCACTCGTGTCCTGTATGAACCGTGCATCTGCACCCGAGAAGGACCCTGCCATCGGAAATAACATTTCCGCAGGCGGTGATGAGCTGAGCCGCGAGGAGCTCGAGACCATCGTAGGTGTGCTTGACGAGGATGCAGACCCGTCCGAGCTTACCGACGAGGAGCTTGAGGAGCTTGCGGGAGAGCTTCTCGGAGAGCTTGGAGGCGGAGCCGAAGCGGATGAGCTTACCGACCGTGAGCTGTCCGAGCTTGCAGCCGAGCTTCTCGGCAAGACCGAACAGAAGCAGGATCCCGCCGACCCCGGCGTTGATGTAAGCGAAAACAAGGAAGCATATGACGAGAACGGTGCGATGAAGCTTCCCTTCGACGAGGTATACCCCGAGCTTATCGAGGACGGCGGGATCGAGTTCAGCGGCGAGAGCCTGCTTATCAAGATGCCCGTCTCGATCGGCGGAAGGCTTACCGACGGACTGTCGGCGGCGGGCGTCGGCTCGCTTGAGACCGTTGTCGAGCTTGAAGGCTACACCTGGTACAAGGCAAGCCTCAAGGCAGGCACTGATGCGCAGAGTGCGCTCGCATTCGTCCGTGAGCTCGGCGAGGTCTCTCTTGCCGAATATGATTACGTAGTCAAAACAGCATCCATCGACGAGTACCGTGATATCGACGAGGCGCTCGGCTTTGAGAACAACAAGCACAAGAAGGACCAGTGGTATCTTCACCATTGCGGAATCCCGGAAGGCTTCAATTACATGAAGTATGACGGCGGAAAGCCGAGTGTGATCGTTGCCGTGATCGACACGGGTATAGATATCGACCACGAGGATCTCGAGCATAATATTTGGAAGAACACAGCAGAGAAACCCGATAACGGCGTCGACGATGACGGCAACGGCTATATCGACGATTACTACGGTGTCAATATAATCTCAGGCAAGGGCAGCGGCGACGATGACAACGGCCACGGCACACACGTAGCGGGAATCATCGCCGCACGTAACAACAACCTCGGTACTGTCGGCATAGCCCACAAGGTCACAGTCATGCCTGTCAAGGCGGCAAGTGCATCGGGTTATCTTCTTCAGTCCGATATCGCAAAGGCGGTGCTCTATGCATACGAGCATGGAGCTGAGGTCATCAACATGTCATTTGGCGGTTCTGCCTGCTCTATAGCGGTACAGGATGCGCTGGCAACCGCCTACACCCGCTGTGTGCTCGTTGCATCTGCGGGAAATGAAGGAATGCCGAACGAGCATGAAACTCTCCCTTCTCTCCCCAACTACCCCGCGGCACTTTCCTACGTGCTCGGAGTTATGGCTGTGGACAAGGAGGGAACCGAGACCTACTTCACAAACTGGGATCACAAGGCATACAACGGAGTTGAGTACGAGCTTTATGCCCCCGGCTATGATATAATGTCCACTCTTCCCGACAACCGTTACGGCTCTCTGTCGGGTACGAGTATGGCGGCGCCCGTGGTCTCCGCTATGGCGGCGATCCTCCGCTCCGAGTTTGAGGACAGAGACACCTACCCGACCAAATTCATCTACGGTCAGCTTGCCTCTACCTCAGAGCATTACGCGGCATGCCTCGATCCCGAAGCACACAAAGATCATAATCTCCCGCAGATAGCGGATCTGTATTCCGCCCTCACCAAGCTCCCGAAGCCCGAGGTGGGCGTGCAGGAGCACCTTGCGTTCGATACCGCAGGGCTCGCGGGTGATACGGCGAAAAAGAACAACGGCGACGGCGTGATAGATGCGGGCGAGACCATCTCTCTCGGTCTTGTTCTGCGCAACCGCTGGGGAATGAGCAAGAATACCGTTGTCACCATAGATGCAAGATCGGCGGCAGGCGTTGCCGACCCATATATCACCTTCGTTAATCCGACAGTAAACTACGATACCGTAGGCACCTATTCAACACAGGATTGCGGAAGGATCTACACGGACGGGCTCCACACGGGATGGGAGAATCCCTTCATCGTGAAGATCGCCGATAATTGCCCCAACGATTATATCGTTAGTGTGAACGTCCATATAGAGTATGAAAACGGCATCGACGGCAGTGACAGAACCGTGTATACAGCGGAGGACACCTTTACCTTCACGGTACGCAACGGCGTTATCCTCCCCTCGGTCATCGACGGGGATATGACCCTCACCCCCGACAATCTCTACATTATCCCCAATTCCACCGTAATAGAGCCGGGCGTCACCGTCCGTGTGCTCGCGGGCACCAACATCCGGTTCTGGTCTGACGATCCCTCTGACCCGTATGCCGATACCTACGTTGCATTCCTCTCGGTCAAGGGTAGATTCCTCGTCGAAGGAACCAAGGAGGCACCCGTCAGAATATACCCGAGCGAGCTGATGTCGCAGTACAACGTGGATATCAGGGCGGATGCGGGCGGCTACGTGTCGCTTGTCTATGCCGACGTGACGAATCTCGGTGTGAACAGATTCGATAACCTCATAAACTACGCTGATCACTGTACCTTCCGGGCAAGCGGCGGCAAGAGCCTGCGCTTCCGTACTATCGGATCCGGCTCTGTCGGCGATACCTCCACGACCACCCCGCACCTTGCACAGTTCGGGCTCGTAGAGAATTCCGTATTCTACAGGATCGGTCTGGCAAACGGCAACTACTATCATCTTTCGGGTAACGCCGAGCGCTGTATATTTGCCGATTGCGGCATCAATTTCAAGGAGGGCAGCTTCACCTCGCAGAGCTGTGTGTTCCTCGGCAACACCTACGTCGATCAGACCACACCGAATGTGTACCGCCGCTCCTCTATGACGCTGAAATCCCCTGACGCCCTGAGCGTCTCGAGCGTATTATACCGTGAGGAAACGGGAACTACCTACGTGAGATCCGGTGAGATAGATCCTCTTGTCTTAGAGAAGCTCGGCGGAACCTATCTTGTCCTGAATGATAGCTCCGAGCTTAGTTATTTGCAAAGCAAGATGACCTCCGGCATCTATAGCGTCGGCGTCAGATACGACGAGGGCGCGGGCTGCTTTGTCTGGTGCGACGGTACTCCCGTAGATACAGCCGTATATGATAAAAACGGTGTCCTGACAAGCGCTAACCGCAACAAACCCATAGTATTTGCTTTGTATAGTCCCGTTTACTTCTCACAGACGTCAAGCTCCAATCATATCTATGAGATCCCCGGTAAGATACTGCCTGCCGAGATCACCTTTGAGAATTACGAGGTGATCATTGACACGGAAACAGAGTATCAGCTATCCCCGATAAGCGCCCCTGTACAGTTTAAGCCCGGTGAATTTGTATACGAGAGCTGTGATGAGAGCGTAGTCAAGGTAAGCAGCACAGGTCTTGTTACGCCCGTTGGCAAGGGCAGAGCCGACGTCTACGTCTATTCCGAGGACAGAGCTGTATATAACTACGTCACCTTCAACGTAGCAGACTGTGTTCCTCTTGAGAGCTTTACATTTGAGGCGCATGACAGATTACTCGCAATAGGAGATACAGCGAGATTGAAGGTCGCCTTCTCTCCGATAGATACGACGAGAAAGCAGCTCACTTACTCATCCTCCGACGAGAGTGTCCTTACCGTAGACACAGCGGGCAACATCACGGCTGTCTCCTCGGGAACTGCGACCGTAACTGCCGCCTGTGATGGCATCACAAGGAGCGTGGAGATCAGGTGCTATGTCAGGACAGCCATGATCGGCTTCTCCGCTCACGCAATGCAGATATCGCTTTCGGCGGGCACGGCGGAGCTTCCCGCAGTAATTACGAGTGCCGGCGCCGAGTGTGAGCTTTCCTGGCGCAGCACCGATACGAATGTTGCAACGGTCGAGGACGGCAGGCTCACTGCGGTAGCTGCGGGCACTACTACGCTTGTGGTGACTGATAATTATTCCGGACTGAGCTCGAGCATTCTCTTGATCGTGAGAGAAGAGGCAGCCTCCCGCATAAAGAAGTTCGGAAAGAGCGACGGCTACAACGCATATTATGTGCTGATGGAGAACGGCGATCTGTACGAATGGACTTCCGATACATCTCCCGCCCTTATCGATAAGGGGGTAGCTGACTTTGCGGCAGCAAGCTGGGGAGCCTACAACAGAACGGTAAAGCTCTTTTCCGATGGCAAGCTGCTTGTGAGTATTGGTGCCGGAAGCGGCGGACCAGAGTTTACCTGCTTCTCCGGCATCGGCGGCATAGAGCGGGTTGCGTTAAACGCTTATGGCAGCGTGTCCCTTTGGTGCATTACCGATACTGGCAGTGTGTATGCATATGGCGAAAATTCACAAGGACAGCTCGGTATAGGCACGAGCAGCGATGCTGAAGAGGCGCAGCTTGTAAACCTCGATAACGTAGTCGATATCAAATCAGATGAAAAATATACTTTGTTTTTGACCTCCGACGGCAATTTGTATTACTCGGGCAATACTGTCAATCTGCCGACGCATATCCTGGACGGAGTAAAAGAAATAACGAACAAGAGTTCCAACTCTTTTACATATTATTGTATCGACGGGACGGTGAGAGCATATACCATCGGAAGCGGCAACGGTAAATCTCTCTCTCTTGACAGAAGCTTCGATTCTGTTTCATACGGAGTCGATATTATTAACGGATCCGGGTTTAACGGAATCGGAATAAAAGACGGCAGGGCATACGAAATACACGCCGCCTCCGCCACAACGCAGATCCCCGGCATCAGCAATGCGGTATACTCGTACAGCGACGGACAGACACATTACATAGTAACCGATGACGGAATGCTCTACGGGATCGGAAAGAATAACCCCTCCTCCAACAGCTTTGCAGGTGCATCGGGAGAAGCTGTCGTTACCGTGCCCGTGCCGATATTGCTCGAGAAAACCTCTGAGCAGCCCTCGGTCACCGAGCTTGTACAGACGGGTGACAGCTTCAGGCTGACCTTCAATAAGGCACTTGGAGGTGTGTCTCCCAAGCTGTACGCCGACGGTGTACAGGCTACTGTGCAGTACGAGCTGAGCGGTGTCAACGAGCTTACGATATCACGTGCAAACGGCTTTAGCGAGGGTGTTGTGTACTCACTCGTGTTCGAGGCGGATACATTGCATTGCGCAGGCGGAATCACGAACAGCGAGGAGATCACGCTGACCCTCACCTACGATCCGTCACTCGCGGCGCCCGATCTGCCCGAGACGGAAGCACCCGTCATCCATGAGAGCATGACCGACACCTCGATCGAGCGAGTATGGACAGCTGAGAGCCTCTTGGCAGAGATAAACGCTATTCAGGCAGAGCATCAGTACAACTCGCGTTTCTACGGAAATGCTATCCTCAACCGCCTCTCCACCGACACGACGTTAGACCACTGGCTCAGACCTGTTGCTCCCTCGAATGAGGGTAAGCAGCTTCCTCTCGGCGGTAACTGGTGGGGAAGCACCGACGAGCGTGCGATAGAGCTGCAGATGGTCGATTACGGGGATTATATCAGCTACGGCAGATTCATGTATGCGCCTTATCTGACAGAGGCTCCCGAGGACACCTTCCCCTTCGTTACCTCGGTAAAGATATTCAACAAGCACAAGGAGGAGGTCAGCACGGTAGGAAACGAGCAGATGACCGTGCGCATCACCTTCAACCGTGATATGGATACATCCATACCGCTGTCCGTCCGCTTCGGCTCGGCGTACCCCTACGGCGACTACGAGCTCGACGGCAAGTGGACCGATGCCCGCACATGGGAAGGAAAGTACAAGCTCACCACTCTTATCGAGGGCGGCATACAGTATTTCACGATCGAGAACGGCTGCTCCGCCGAGGACGATCTTGTGCTGATGCGCGACCGTGCACGCTTCTCGTTTGAGATAGACACGACGGCGGCACAGGCGCTTATCATGCAGGGAGAAGCGACCGACACGGGCGTCAGCCTCAGATGGACGCAGGACGATTTTGACACCCTCATGGGCTACAACGTCTACCGTGCGACCTCCGAGGACGGTCTCTATACGAGACTTAATTCCTCGGTCATCCCCGCCGACACGATGGAATTCTTCGATTCCACAGTAGAGCCGGGCGTGGTCTATTACTACAACTTCACCGTAGTTCAGACCGACCTTTCCGAATCCACCCCCTCGGGTAAGATCGTCATTATGTCGCGTGATACGATGGCACCCGATATTTACCACAGCCCCGTTTATAATGCAACAACGGGCTCGAATCTCATTATTTCCGCTACCGTGACCGACAATCTGAATATCACCTACGCCCGCGTGTATTACCGCACGAGCGGCGAGGAGAGCTGGAGAGTCGCGGTCATGAACAAGCTCAATGACAAGTATTCCGCTATCATCATCGCCGACCATCTCAGCGTCGAGGGGCTTGAATATTATATCGAGGCATTCGACGGTGTCAGCCACACCTACAAGGGAAGCGAGACCGAGCCGTATCTCGTTACGGTACAGGAGACCGTTTCGGGAGATGCAATAGGCGATGTAAACGGCGACGGCGCTATCACCAATCTTGATGCGCTCATGCTTCTCAAGGCAATAAACGACCAGCTCAACCTCACCGCCGAGGAGTTTGCACGTGCCGATCTTGACGGAAACGGCTCGCTCGCGGCAAAGGAGGCACTGCGTATCCTCCAGTACGTGAGCGGTGCGGTCGGAAGCGTCGATATGCGCTCTTAACACTGATACTATGCTTCGGGGGGAACACCCCCCGGGGCGTTAAGGAGAAAAAATGAAAAACAGAATAATTGCTCTTGCGGTATCTGTGTTGCTTCTGATCACGGCATTTCCGATCACGGCAAGCGCCGCATCCGAGGCGCAGGTCGTCGCTGAGAGCTATACCGCAACACAGGGCGGATATGCATATATCTATCTGCGCGCGGACAATTTCGTTGATATTGCGGTGCTCGATATCGAGGTGTTCTACGATACCTCGGTAATGAGCGTGACCTCGACGAGCAACGGCACGATGCTCAGCGGTGCTTCGGTCAGCACGAACACATCGGAGGCGGGCGTCATCAGGATAAGCGCAATGACGGTCAAGGGCTTCACCTCGGGCACGAGCAGCTACTCGAACCGCATGATGACGCTGAGATTCAAGGTGAATGCGGATGCTCCCGCAGGGGCTTACCCTGTCAGGGTAAGCATCGGTAACGCATATGATTCCTCCTTTGCGCCTGCCGAGATCTCAGGGGTCGACGGCAAGGTCACCGTCAAGGAGGCATCGCTTTCCGCTTTTTCGCTCAGCATCAGCAAAAGCACCACAGCCGCCCTCACACAGGGAAGCGTGTTTACGCTGAACGTAAACCATTCGAGCTCAAGCGTATTCTCGAGCGCGGATCTGCACGTCGAATATGACAGAGAGCACCTTAAGATCGGCTCGGTAACGCTCAGCTCCGCACTTACGGGAGAGGGAAAGGTGCATTCGATAAATA
>JAZMZS010000170.1:0-25463 GCA_045586105.1 Eubacteriales bacterium
TGGCTACGATCCGACTTTGTGCGTAATCGACAGCCGCCTTGAGAGGGGGCTTGTCGTCCTCTGCGGCACTCTCAAAGATATATCTTGCCTCAACTCCGCCCTCGTCCTCTTCATCATCTGTTTTTTCTACAGTAGGGCATACGATGTACACCTGTCCGCCGAGCTCTACCTGCTTTCGTATAAAGCCGTTAAGTCTGTCTCTGTAGCTCTCATTCACCCAGAAGGTATCCACCCTCTGCCTTCCCTCGGGAAGCTTATCGATAATGCTTACATCAATGTCCTTATACATTACGAGCGACATCGTCCTCGGGATCGGCGTTGCGCTCATTACAAGCGTATGCGCGCCCTTTCCCTTGTCCGAGAGTGCCTGTCTCTGCTTCACTCCGAAGCGGTGCTGCTCGTCGGTGATCACAAGTCCGAGGCGAAAAAAGGAAACGTCCTCGGTTATTACCGCATGAGTGCCGATCACTATGCTGCACCTATCCTCCCCGGGGGATGCAAGTGCTCGTTTTATCCTGTCCTTTTCGCTTTTTCTGGTCGAACCGCAAAGCAGCTCGCATCTGATACCGAGCCTCTCAAAAAGAGGGGAGAGATCCTTATAATGCTGCGTTGCAAGTATTTCGGTCGGTGCCATGAGCGCAGCCTGCATGCCGTTTTTTGCACAGATATAAAGTGCTGCTGCCGCGCATACGGTCTTTCCGCTTCCGACATCTCCCACAACTATCCTCGCCATCGGAGGAACAGACATATCAGCGCAGGAAAGATCCGCCCCGATCTCGGCTATACACCGCTGCTGGGCATCGGTCAGCTCAAACGGCAGCATGCGTAAAAGATCCGATATATCGGTATCCTTCATGTAAAAGCTTCTGCCGTCCCTCTTTTTTGAAGAAAAGGCGCAGGAGCAAAGAGCATAGTAGAACATTTCATCATAAGATAATCTTCTGCCCGCGGCACGAAGGGCGTCTGCATCGGACGGCGCGTGGATATTCTTTAATGCATACGAAAGCGTAGCCAGCCTTCGCTCTCGCCTCAGGCTCTCAGGCAGAGGATCGGCAAGCGACGAGGATGCCGCTCTCAATGCCTCGGATACGGCATCGCGCATCACTCTTCCGGTTATCCCCTCAGCCAGCGGATACACGGCAACAAGATCCTTCAGCTCTCCGTTCTCCGAATACTTCTCATATGTCGGAGAGGTGATCATAAGCACATTCCGCCTGCCTGCGGTTATCTTACCGTAAAAGCGGTATCTTTCCCCGACCTCAAAGGTATCGCAAAGATAGGGCTGATTAAAGAAAACTATCTCTATGGAATCAGAGTCATCGAAGCCTCTGAATTTGGTCAGTGTCATTCCTCTTTTGATGACTGCATTTCTCGGCACGGTGGCAACGGTAAGCAAAAGCGCCGCTGTGTCTCCGTGGCGCACTTCTCTTATCTCTCTGACATCGCCCCTGTTCTGGTAAGCGCGCGGAAAATGATAAAGCGCATCTCTGAGCGTTTTTATTCCCATCCTCTCAAAGGCTGAGGCGCGGACCTTTCCCACTCCCTTAAGCCCGGAAATGCTATCAGACAATGTAAGCATACCGTTTTCTCCTTCCGTTTTTCTTTTCATTTGTTTATTATACAACATCAGACCGGAAAAATAAATAGGAAATTCAATAAAAAACAATTTTTGCCTTGAAGCGGATCTTTGTATCATGGGAATACTAACTGTGGAAAACCTTTGTTTTCAATCAAATCGATAATACCGTGAGGAAATATACGATCATGAACAATAAAAAAGCGTGCATGCTTTCCGATCTCTCCGAAGTACAGGCAAGCGCCCGAAGGCTGTGGGGAGAAGCGATCTCTTCCCGTCCGAGAATAAAAAAGGAGATAACAGTGCGCACAAGTTGTTTTTCTTCCGGGCAAAAAAAGCATCCGGCAGTCGAATCGACCTTCACACTCGATATCGACTGCGGAATTCTGAAGCTTGCCGTCATAGTCATGCTCGGGCTTGCGGCAGTATGGCTCTTCTGCTCGGCAAAAAGCAAACGTCACAAAAAATAGCACAAGGCGGATGTGTCGGTACGCATCCGCCTCCGCTTTTTTCGGATCATTTATAGATTTAGTACAAATATAAGAATGCCTTTTGGTTTATTTTTTATACTTTACAAATTTATGTATATATAGTATAATATTTTTTGGTCAAGTAATGTTTTATTTATAAAGCATATACAGTACAGCCATTAAAAGGAGAGAACTATGAAAAAGAAACTATGCTCACTCACAGCGTTGCTATTGCTTGCAGCTCTCTGCTCCTGCGGACAGAAGCCCGCGGACATCACAGAAGGCAGCAGCGATACCCCGGAAGTCACGGATACTGCCGATTTCTCATCAGTCCTCGATATTCCGACCGAATATGACTATGACGGATACGAGGTAAACATTCTCGTGTCCGGTAACTTCAGAAACAACGACTTCGACGGCGCGACCGACTCAAAGGACGTTGTTTCGATCGCTCAGCACAGAAGAAACACAGAGGTAGAGCAAGCATACAAGGTCAAGATCAATGTCGATGACCAGATCGCATTCGGTTCGCAGAAAACAGGCTCCGGTACAGGATATGATGCATTCTCAAAAATGTATTCTTCCCAGTCGTACGATTACGACTTTGCTACCATAGGCTCGTATAATGCGGGATCATGCGCATACAACGGCTATTTTGCAGACCTCAATTCCCTGCCCAATGTTGACCTTTCAAAGAGCTGGTGGAGCCAGGATGCAAACAACCAGTTCAAGATCAAGGACAAGATGTATTTCACCACGGGAGACATCACTCTGGCTGAGAACCGCGTCGTGCATCTCATCGTATTCAACAAGGAGCTGCTCGCCTCCTCCGAGCTTACCTCCCCGTATGATCTTGTTGAAAACGGCAAATGGACCTGGGATGAGCTTGCGCGCCAGACAAAGACCATATCCGAAGACCTTAACGGTGACGACGTGATGAACGAGAAGGACAAATACGGAATGATGACCTGGGCTGATGCTTACATGGCAGCTGTCGCATCCGTAGGAAGCCAGATCGCGACCGTAAACAAGGACGGCACGCTTGAGCTTACTCTTATGAATGACAGGACCTCTTCCATCGTACAGAAGTATGCGGATATCATTTTCGACACCACTACCTGCTTCGACTATCAGTACGGTTACGCTCAGAGCACCTGGGATACGAACAGATGGGGAATGTTCTCGGGCGGTCAGGTACTCTATTATCTTGCTTCTGCCGCTATTCCCGCACAGATGAGAGAATATGACGTTGAGTTCGGTATCATTCCTTATCCCAAGCTCGACGAGGCACAGGAGAATCATTACTCGCTCACCGCTACCTACCATAACCAGTACATAGCTGTTCCCTTCTTTGTGGAAGACGAAGAAAGAACGGGAATGCTTCTCGAGATACTCGCATACAAGGGCAAGCAGTACGTAACTCCCGCATTCTACGATCTGCAGCTGATCGGCCGTGACACCAGAGACAACGAGAGCGAGGGAATGCTCGATATCATCTACAAGAACGTAATATTCGATCCGGGTCTTGTTTACAGGCTCACCGGAATGTCAGATTCCTACCAGCAGGTAAGATCTCAGAGAACAAACGTTTTTGCTTCCAGATACGAGGCATCCAAAGATTCCGCTCAGAATGACGTAGATGCTATCAACTCACTCTTCGAGCTTCAGCAATATTGATCGATCTAAAGGGTTAAGCATATCATGATAAAGAACAACAAAAAAAGGCTCGCGTTTCTCTCGCTGCTTGCCGTGCTTCTGATCGCCCTCTTCTGCGCATGCGGACAGGGCTCAGAGACCACCGGCAGCACGCAGCCCGAGAGCACCGATGCAGTTACAGACACCCCGGATACCGGGGCACCTGAGGTATCTGACGCATACATACATGCATTCTCCGAGCTCAATCAGAAGGAGCATGAGGCAGATTCTCACAAGGACACCTGGAAGCTGAGCTACCTCGAGGATAACAACCGCGACAACGGAACATATGAGGGCATTAAATCACTGAGCGTCAAGGGCTACTATCCGAGAGTAAAGAAGCTCAATGACGGCAGATATATGCTTGTAATGCACAACGGTGAGTACGGCGGCAAGGTATACGTCAACTTCGCACCCGACATTACGAAGTTCAGCGCTCCGACCGAGATATTCGGTTCTGTCAAGCTCGACGGAGAAACGAAGTATTACATGACCCCCGATGCCGTACAGCTGCCGAACGGCAGAATAATCGTGACCTGCTCATACCGCTCCTCAAGCGCATATGAGAAGGACATATCCAAAAACGGCATAGTGATAAGATACACCGATGACGGCGGAAAGACCTGGTCGGATCAACAGACCGTATATGTCGGCACAAACTGGGAACCCTCCCTTCTCGCAACAGGCGGAAGCGAGGTAAAGCTCATGTTTACATCGACTGCCGAAACGATAGAAAAATACGGTTTTGACAACCGATACGGCGTTGTCGGAATGTTGACCTCCAAGGACAACGGTGCTACCTGGACCCCGAATATCACCCAGTCTCCCTGGTCAGCTCAGGTAATTGCACAGCATTACCTCGGAGAAGCAAACGGAATGCTTCAAATGACCGATCAGATGCCTGTTGCCACTATTCTTAACAACGGCACCACGGTGCTCGCAGTAGAGGAGCAGCAGAATTCGGGCTCCGGAGAAAATGCTACAAAGAAGTTCTCGCTCGGATTTGCTTATTCAAAAAATGCATTTTCCGATGTCTCTCTCAAATTCGGCGAGGCAGGTCCCGCAGATGCGATCCATAAGGCATTCTCGGGTGCAGGCCCGTACATCAGACAGTTCCCCTCGGGCGAGACGGTGCTTACACTCCACTGGGCAGGCGACTTCCGCTACAGGATAGGAGATGCAAATGCCAAGAGCTGGAAAGGCGAGAACACGCTCTTCACGAAGGTCGGACACTGGGGCTCGGTAGAGATCGACGGCTCTCACTCCTGTATAATGACTATAGGAAAGGAAACCTACGGACTTTACCTGACACGTCTGTATCTGAACCATGCGGTCAACGCTCCTGCATTCACTCCCGAGCTTGACGGTGACGGTGTTGACTGGAAAGAGGATGAGGCTTGGTTTATCGGAAGCGACTCGCAGGCGCAGTGCTCGGTGCGCTTCGCTCATGACAGCGACAGGATATACGTTCTTGCCGAGAGACTTGATACATTTATAGAAGATGCCGACAGCATCACAGTTATTCTTGACGACAAGACGGCAGGCGGCTTCTATTCGATAAAGATCGCTCCCGACGGAACAGTCAGCGCTACCAGATACAACGCCGACACAAAGCGCCACTCGAACGTTGACGTTTCCGCTAATGTCAAGGCAAGCATCAGCGTATGCGGAACAGTCTCGACCGAAAATGACAAGGACAAGGGTATCCTCTATGAGATCGCAATAGACAAGAGCCTCACGGAGACCTCAAACGGCAAGCTTAACATTTCGGTATCACTCCAGAACAAGGACAAAAAGTCCGGAAAGCTCGTAACCGACCTTATTGACGGGACTGACCTTTCAAAGAAAGAGACCTGGATCCCCGTAACTCTCGGTTGAGAGCAGCAGAACACACTATAAAGATAGTATTAAATTTTTTACACAAGGAGAAATAATCATGAAAAAGACACTTTCACTTCTTCTCGCGGTCATAACAGTGATCGGATCACTTGCTGTATTCACAGTAAGCGCAAGCGCAGCTGAAGCATGGGACGGAAAGTCCGCTAACATCGGCTGGTACGCTTCCGACCCCACAGCAAAAGAGTTTACCGTTTCCACTGCTGCTGACATTATGGGGCTGAGTATCCTTACTGAGGCTGCAAACCTGAAGAAAGTAACTCTTAAGGGCGACGGCGACATTTACTACGATGCTGACGGTAACATTATCACCGATGCTACCGCAGTAAACGTAACCTCCAAATGCGTTAAGGGCTCAAAGTTCGTTAACTGCACCATCAATCTCGCAAGCGATATCGACCTCGGCGGTCACGTATTCCGTCCTATCGGAAGCTCCAGCTCCTTCCAGGGGTGGTTCAACGGTAACGGTCACACCATCAAGAATCTTTACGTAAACAATGAGGCAGCAAAGCACGGAACTCTCGAAAACTACTACTTCGGATTTTTCGCGATCATCGCAGGTGCTAATGCCGGCGTAAATGACCTCACCGTTGAGAATGCAAAATTCGATATTAATGTTCCCGCTCAGTTCACTCTTCTTTTTGCAGGTGCTGTCTCCGCTCAGGCACACAAGAACGGTTCGACCGCTGAAAACTGTGTTGCAAAAGACGTTACCATCAACCTCACTCCCGCTGAAGGCGTGAGCAAGGACATTTCCATCGGTGCGATCTACGGAAATCACGCTGCAGCCAACACTCAGAAGAACAACTCTGTTGTTAACATGGTCATCAACAACCCCGCAAATTATGCGAACATCAAGACCGATGGCTCTCAGCTCTTCGGAAGCTCCACAAACACCTCAGGTGCATTTGTAAACGACAACGCTCCCGAGACCACCCCCTCTCCCGAGACCACAACTGCTCCCGAGACCACCAAGGCTCCCGAGACCACCCTGGCTCCCGAGACCACAAAAGCTCCCGAGACTACAAAGGCTCCCGAGACTGCAAAGGCTCCCGAGACCTCAGCTGCTCCCGAAACTACACCCACTCCCGTTGAGAACGACTCAAATGCTACTCTCTGGATCATCATCGGTGTAGCCGCTGCCGCAGTTGTCGCTGTAGTTGCAGTAATTATCATAAAAAAGAAAAAGGCATAATCAAGCATTGATGCCGATATGACCCCAAAGGACGAGGCTGTGGCTTCGTCCTTTCCTGTTGTTTCTTTCCCATCGTATTATTAAGTCAATGTCAATATATTAAGGAAGATAAAAATGAAACGTTTTATTTGCGCCGTAATGGCTCTGCTGTCGATCATTTCATCTGCCGCAATAACAGCAAATGCCGCAGATCCCGTTCTTGCGATAGATACATCAAAAAAGACAGTCATATACGAAAACGGATTCGAGAGCGCTGATGCTCTCGACGACTTCAAGCAATTCAATGGAAATTTTTCCGTAAAGGACGGCAAAGCAGTGCTCAGCAGCTACTCAAAGAGCACGAATGCTTTTATTCTCTATAACGGCAATGATCCGAGGCTCAAGGGCATCAAGGATTATATCGTTGAGGTAGATCTCTACAACGTCCAGACGGCTGCCGGGCTTGTTGCATTCTGTTCGCCCGATAAGGCAAGCGAAGTTATCCACGGCTATGCGGGTTATAACATCATGTCGAACTCCACAGGTCAGAAGCTCGCTGTCAGAGGCTCATCGGAGGACGGAAAGAGCACGCCGTTTCTGAAGGTATCGACCTGGCGTATCAATCCGGGCGATAATATTCATATAGAAGCTGCGGTCTCGGGTGAGCTTATACAGGTGCGCTTTACCGACCTAAAGGACGGACGCGAGATATGGGCATGCTCAGCAAAGAACTCTGATCACAGAGGCGCATCCTTCGGACTTATGGCATACACAAAAATATACGACGGCGTACTCGATTGCAGAAAGAGCTCATTTGATAATCTCCGCGTTTCCCTGCTCTCTGAAGGCGCCTCCTCTCACAGCTATAAAACCGTCTCCGGCAGCTTTGAATACTCAGAGCAGGCAAAGGCAACGGCAGACAACTCACTCGCCGTAGCCGGAGAAGCAGGAAATAGCGCAGGCACAGCCGCTGTTACTACCTTTTTACCTGAAAGCGGAAACGCAGGACTCGTTTTCGGTCACGGTGCAGACGGTTCATACTACAAGCTCGCACTTTCATCCGACAAAAAGATACACCTGATAAAGGTGACAGCAACCTCGAGATCAACTCTCAAGACGACCTCACTCTCTGCTATGGGTGCGGGGCCTTGGGGAGCATGCGAGCTGAGAGCAGTATACAACAACGGAAGGATATACTGCTACCTCAATGACAAGTGCCTCTTGAGCTACACGGACAAGAGTTGTCTGAGCGGCAGCGGCGTCGGGATCTTCTCTGACAAGGCGGGAGCGCTGTTCTCGGGTCTTTACACATCAACGGTAGCAGAGCCCGACAAGGCGGATATTGTAGTCTGGGGTCACTCTCATATGGGCGGCTGGTATGACGCGCAGGACGATCTCGCAAAATACGGCAAGGTCGCCAATCTCGGTGTCGGCGGCTCGAACACACCTTACTGGACTGCACTTACCGAAGAGATCTGTTCTTACGACGCCGACATAATAATAGTCATGTCGGGCTCGAACGATATGGGAAGCAAAAGCGCCAAGCAGATAGCAGCCGATCTTAAGAATACGTTTTCCAAGATCAAGGCAAAAACTCCCGACGTACACTTTATTCTGATAACCGAGTGGTTCCAGCCCTCGAGAATTGAAAAGTACGAGAGCAAGGTCAGACAGATGGAGACCGAGTGGAAGGCGTTCGCCGACGAGGATCCGTCTCTCGTTACCATCGTAGACGGTTTTTCCATTCCTCTTGATGCAAACGGTAAATTCTCCGACAAGATCTTCACCGACACCTCACACTTTGGCATAAACGGCTACAGAGAGCTTGTGAAGAGAGTCTGCGCGGCGCTCGATAACGTCAAGGCGGGAGTATTTACCGGAAGCGGCTCAAAGGAAGAAAAGCCCGCAGAGACGACAGCCGTGACAGAGCCCGTGACAGAGCCCGTGACAGATCCTGAGGAAACGACGGCGCGCGTCACTGAGGAAGACGAGGATACGGGGGCAGTTAATGAGCCTACGAGCGAAAAAAAGACCGACATAGCTTCTATCGCGGTCATAGCGGCATCTATAGCGGTTATAGTGGTGAGTTTGACGTTTTTAGTGATCTTCCTGAAAAAAGGAAAGAAATGATATATCCAAGAGCAGTTATAACGAACGCAAGAAAGTGACTGACGGCACTATGCAACGCTTCTTCCTCGCTGTCATTCTTGAGCGTACCGAAGAATCTAAGCGGGAAGAAACAGAAACATTTCTCTGTACTCCGACTCAGATCCTTCGGTCGCTTCTCTCCCTCGAGGATGACAGTCGGGAAGGTAGATTTGCCAAATATTTTTTACGCAATTTTCTGTGCGTCAAAAAAAGGACACGCTCACCGGCGTGTCCTTTCTTCATCCGCATCCCTCACAGCTCCGCCGCGCACTTACGTGCGGCGAGCCCGATATATTTTGCGGCGTTATTTATCGACTCTTCGACCGAGGGGGCATGCTCAACACAGGAATAGCTACGGTAAATACCCAGCTTTGCAAGCTTGTCCGCATCCTTAACGGCACCGCTTATCACTATACATTTCTTATTGTGCTTTTTTGTAATCTCCGCAATACTTCCGACCACCTTGCCCATCATGCTCTGATAGTCTGTGCATCCCTCTCCCGTGATCACAACGTCAGACAAAAGGATATGCTCTTGCAGCCTGAGAATGTCAGCTATCACATCAAAGCCGCCCTTCATCTCAGCATCCGCAAATGCATAAAGCCCTGCGCCCAAGCCGCCTGCAGCTCCTCCGCCCGAAAGAGCGTGAACGTCCTTTTCGAGAGTGATACCGATCATATCGGCAAGATTGCGAAGTCCGTCATCGAGCGCGGCTACCTCTTCTTCTCCTGCGCCCTTCTGAGGTGCAAAAACATATGCCGCCCCGTCCTTGCCGTACATGGGATTTGTAACATCAGAGGCGCATATTACACTCACCCCCGACAAAGGGTGGTCTGTCGGCACGGTGATGCTTTTTATTCTCGCCATGCTCTCTCCGACACAATCGAGCAGGGCGCCGTCTTCATCAAAGAAACGGTATCCGATCGCCTCCGCCATGCCTATTCCGCCGTCGCAGGTCGCGCTGCCACCGATAAAGATAATGATCCGTCGGGCTCCGCGCTTTACCGCGTCGAGCATCAGCTCTCCCGTCCCTTTTGTTGTTGCAAGCAGCGGCTCTCTTCTCCCACTCAGGCAAAGTCCGCTCGCTTCCGCCATCTCGATATATGCATCCGTGCCGCAAAGCACATATTTTGCATGCACCATATCTCCGTAAGGACCTGTCACATCAGCGTACGTCCACTCAGCTCCGAGCGCTTTTCTTATTACCGAAACGCTCCCCTCTCCTCCGTCAGCCACAGGAAGGCAGGAGACCTCGGCATCCGGCAGCACACTCGTTATTCCCGCTCTGAGTGCTTGCGCTGCATCCTGTGCCTCTATACTTCCCTTATAAGAATCCGGGCAGATCACAATTTTCATAACTTCCTCCGATGACACCTTGAAAGGTTTTCTTCAATTATAACATATTCATTATGCCGTGTCAAACACGGAAAACAAATAATATACTGATACGGGAATAATATGTTCCCAAAATAACCGCAGATAATATCCGTCTATACCGTGAAAGTCCTCCCGTTATTGTGTTTCGGGAGGACTTTGTTCATATATATCCTTGCTGTTTTGAAAGCGCACAAAAGCGCGCTCGGGCTATCTTATACTATGAGCATGCATCTCACTCCGTCAAGAGAGCTCTCGGAATCGGGGAATTCTGCCCCTATTCCGTTGTTTTGCGCCGTAACGGTAAGCGGGACCGAATATTTTTTTGCCACCGACCAAAGTGTTTCCCCCTTGTCGGGATAGTATACCGAGATCACGCTTCTTCCACGTTCCGAAGCGGGAGAAATCTCACTTACTCCCTTCACCGTGCTCACGCTGTCTATTCCTTCTATAAGCACCGAAAGATAGAGCTCCGCGTCTGCCGACAGCTTATCCTTCTCCGCTCTCATCCTTATTCCCGCAGTCTCCGCCATAACGCTGATATCGTATTTCTGTGCTTCCGCAGACACGGGTGACTCGCATTTAAACGGGATGCTGAGAGTAACAGAAGAGCATTCCTCCCCATCCTCATCATTTCCGAAAAGCAGGCAGTCTACCGATATTTCACCCGAAAACTCCGCTCCGACCCCTGTAACGCTCACGCTGTTTACCCGGGCTGTTGCCGAAGCGGTACACACTTCATACTCCCTGCCCTCCCCCGAAAGAGGACGCTCGGCATGGCAGGAAACATTCAGATTTCTGCAAAGGACACCGCGGATATACTCGGTATTCTCATGCTTTACGCCGAGAGAATGGCTGCAAGAATAAATATCGCAAAGAAGCTCCTCCTCCCGCTCCTCTGTATATTCTCCGAAGATGTCAACGGCGGCAGTAACTGCTATTTCATGCGAATCGCCGCTTACCGCCATATCCATACTTATCACTCTGCCGTAAGCGCGAATACCCGTAATAGTATCTGCCGCTTTTATCGGGATCTCATGCTCAAAACGCATCTTTTTTTGCGTGCACTTAAGCTTACGTCTGCCGCCTTCTATATCATAATACAGAATTCTGAAGTCAACCTCTCCTCTGCACAAAACCGCATCAGCGGTCTTTTGGGTGTCTGTCACATACACAACACCATCGCAACCGACAGGCTCGGCTTCGGGAGAAGTATCAAGCTTAAAGCTTTCCGAGAGAGAGAACTCACCGCTGTCAAAATGACGGTGTGACGACACCCGTCTCGTTTCGGTCAGTCTCTGATAATCATTGTCGGAGCGTGCGGGTATACTCTCCTGCTCATTTTTCGGCTCATACGCAATGCACGGACGTGATCTTATTCTTGTTTTGATACTGATCCTTCTCGGACCGCTTGCCCTGACGCTCACACTTTCCACAGCAGGTTCATCGTATATCTCGATCCTTGAGGAATCAGAGGCATCTCCGAGCGCGACCGTATATTCATAGTCCCCCGACAGAGTGGTATAAAACGGCAGGCCGTCATCACCGGTATACAAAACGCTGTATAATATACTGCCCGAAAACTCAGCCCTGTCGCTTCCTATATATTTACCCGATGGTATGATCCTCGGTGTACACGCCAGCATTTTCCCTATCTCGGGCATATAATCGGGAAGCGTAAAGTCACCTGCACTCTCACACCATACACTATCGTTTCGGGCGTTTACAAGTCTTCCTTCGCGGATAGATGCAGCGGTGTCGATCGTACCGTTTTTTATATCATTCATTGCTTCTGTTTCTCCTTTTTGAGATTATATTCACCACCATTTTATTCGATCCGAGAGAGAATTATTACAGGAGCATAGAGGACCCGGAAGCATTCTGTTTTTTTGGGAACGGCACGTGCTATTATCGATAACCATCGATCGATTACCTAAAAACAAACATATTGCGCATTCATTCAAACCATAACGGTATATATGTGTTCTCAGATTAAAAAAGAAAAAACGACAGCTTTCAAGTGCAAAGCATGTACATAAATTTTTTGTGTTTTTCGAAAAAAACATTGTGTTTTTATACTTTTTCACGTTTTATCTTTAGCTGATTTTTGGCGTAAGATTGCCGTATGGAGCAATCAATTTCCTTTAGTTAAACATCGATTTCCCAAATCACACACAATTATCATCCCGAGCGATCAAACACTTGACACTAAGAGATAATTGTTGTAAAATTAAGGTGTATGAGAATGTACTTAAATTCAACATTTTTACAAAGGAGAAAACCATGAAAAAAGTTGTAACCTTCGGTGAGCTCATGCTCAGACTCACACCCCCCGACCACGAGATGATCCTTCAGACCCCCAACTTCGTTGCTACCTTCGGCGGAGCTGAGGCAAACGTAGGCGTTGCTCTTGCGGCTTACGGCGACGACGTAAGATTCGTTTCCGCTCTTCCCGCAAACGACCTCGGCAGAGCCGCAAAGGCTGAGCTTCGCCGCTTCAACGTAGACACGAGCTGCATCATCGAATCGGACAAGCGCCTCGGTCTTTACTTCACCGAGACCGGCTCCGTCATGCGTCCCTCCAAGGTAATATACGACCGTGAGAACACCGCGATCGCTGCAGTTAAGCCCGGCGACATCGACTGGGACAAGGCTCTCGACGGTGCCGACTGGTTCCACGTTACCGGTATCACCCCTGCTCTTTCCGAGTCTCTGTGCGAGACTACTCTCGAGGCAGTTAAGGCTTGTAAGGCAAAGGGTATCACCGTTTCCTGCGACCTCAACTACAGAAAGAACCTCTGGAAGTGGGGCAAGCAGCCTATCGAGGTAATGCCTGAGATCGCTAAGTACGTTGACGTGCTTATCGCAAACGAGGAGGACTGCCAGAAGTGCCTCGGCATCGAAATGGAGACGGGCGTAGATTCCGGAAAGCTCAACACAGAGATGTACCGTGATCTTGCTAAGATCGTTATGGATACATACCAGAATATTCAGGCTATCGCAGTTTCGCTTCGTGAGAGCGTTTCCGCTGACCACAACAACTGGTCGGGCGTTCTTGCATTCCGTGACGGCGACTTCCACATCAGCCGCCAGTACAAGATCACCGATATCGTAGACCGTATCGGCGGCGGCGACTCCTTCGGCGGCTCGCTCATCTACGGCTTCCGTCACTTTGCTGACGACAGACAGAAGATCATCGAGTACGCTATCGGTGCTTCCGCTCTCAAGCACACCTGCTACGGAGATTTCGTACGCTTCAGAAAAGAGGACGTAGAGAACCTCATTAAGGGAAGCGGAAACGGCCGTATCCAGAGATAAGTCCAAAAGCGCCGCGAGCCGTCTCCCGTGACCTGCGTTGCGGGAGCGCTCGTGTGAATAAGAAGAACACAAATTTATCTATTACAGAAAGAGAGTATCAAAAATGGAAATTCTCAAGCATAAAGTTATTGCTACAATGCACAAAAACGGTCTCGTAGGAATCGTTCGCGACAACAATGAGGCTGACGCTATGACAAGAACCCGTGCTATCCGTGACGGCGGTGTATCTATTCTCGAGATCTCTATGACCACTCCCGGTGCACTCAACATCATCGAAACGGTAGCTAAGGAGATCAAGGAGAAGAAGCTTGAGGCTTACATCGGTGCAGGTACCGTTCTCGACGTTGAGACCGCACGTGCTTGCATTCTTGCAGGCTCCAGCTTTATCATCTCCCCCAACTTCAATATCGAGGTTGCTAAGATGTGCAACAGATACAGCGTTGCGTACATGCCCGGTGTCCAGACCTTTACCGAGATCGTTACCGCTATGGACGCAGGATGCGATATCGTCAAGATATTCCCCGCTTCCGCAGTAGGCATCGGCTTTATCAAGGCAGTTATGGGTCCCCTTCCTCAGGCAAGATGCATCCCCGTCGGCGGCGTAGATATCAACAACATCGACAAGTGGTTTGCTGACGGCGCTTACGCAGTTGCGCTCGGCACCGGACTTACCCATCCCACCAAGGGTAGTTGCAACTATGAGGAGATCAAGGCTCACACCGAGAAGGTCGTAGCTAAGGTCGCAGCTTGCGAGAGAAAGTAATCGCACCTGCATATCATGAACGCTTTTGAAAACAAGATAGAGGGTGTGTACCATCTGCTCTGCCCATTCGGCGAATGCTGGACAGGCATTACACTCATCAAAGGTAAAAAGAACTATCTTGTCGATTGCGGCGGAAACGCAGAATGTATCGACAAGTACCTTCTACCGGCTCTGGATGAGCTGTCGCTGACGGTGTTTGATATTGATTATCTCCTGATCACCCATACACATGCCGACCATATCGGCGGTGCACCGAGATTGAAGGAGCTTAAAGCAAGCATCAAATATGCCGTGTGCGAAGAAAGCGCAGACAAGGTACGCGACCCCTTGAAATACAACAAAGCGATCCGTGCCGTATTTCCTGAGCACAGCCCTGCACCGAGTGCGGGACTCACGGGACTTGAACCCGACCTTATCATACAGGACGGAGATATACTTGAGGGAGAGATGCAATTCATCCTGACACCGGGTCATGATACCGACTCGGGATGCTGGCTGCATCTGCCGACAAAAACACTGATCTCGGGCGACTCGCTCCAGATGAACGGAACGGACGTACAAGGCATCGGTCTTTACATGGATCTGCCCGCGTACAGAAGCTCGATCGAGAAGCTCAAAGGCACCAAAATCTGCAACATCCTCACAGGACATCATTTTCTCCCCCTCGGATATGAGGCGTACGGAGAGAATGCCGTCCGAGAGTATCTCGACAAATGCTCCAAGCTCGTAGACGAGTACCACAGATTCGTCAAAAAAAAGGTGTTCCGCGGGCTCGACGCTCTCGGGATCGCAAAAGCGCTCATAGCACACGTGGACGGTATCGAGCCGAAATTTATGTTTCTGCCTCTCTTCACGGTTACGGAGCACCTGAAACAATATAAAAATGATTTACTAACTATTGATTAATACAAATTCAAAAAACCAACGGAGGAAAAACAAATGAGCAAGAACGTACTTATCACCGGCTCTTCAAACGGAATAGGTGCTGCAGCGGCTATTGCGTTTGCCAAGGAAGGCTACAACGTAGGCGTTACCTACAACACCAACCCTGACGGAGCAAAGAGGATCGCTGCAAAGTGCGAGAGCTACGGTGTCGAGACCATCATTCTCGGCGGTAACGTAGGCGAGCACGACGTCTGCAAGAAGATGATGGAGGACTTCCTCGCTAAGTTCGGCACTATCGACGTGCTGATCAACAACGCGGGAGGAGCGCTCAAGATGCCCGAGGGCGGATTTGAGAAAATGCCCATGGATTACTGGCAGTCTCAGGTCAACCTCAACCTCAACTCTGCCGCATACCTTTCTCACTACGCTATGCAGAACATGATCGAGAACAATATTCAGGGTGCGATCATCAACGTGAGCTCCGTTCACGGTACTATTCCGTGGGTAAGAAGAAAGGTCCTTCCCTACGCAGCTGCAAAGGCAGGACTTAACATGTTCACGAAGAACCTCGGAATCGAGGCTATCCACTACGGAATCAACGTAAACGGTATTGCTCCCGGATTTATCACCACGAAGGCTACCGACAGATACGACGAGTCCGATCTCCGCGACGGATTTCTCCGTAAGATCCCTGCAGGCTTTCTCGGAAACGTAGACGACATCACTCCTATGATGCTCTTCCTTGCCGACAAATCCAAGAGCCGCTTTATCGTAGGTCAGACCTTCACAATTGACGGCGGACAGTCTGTCGACGGATGCGTAGACAAGATGCTTGACGACGGAAGCCCCATCAACGCATACGATATCAAGCCCGACGTATCCAAGGCTATCAAGCCTTCTCTCGACGAGCTTGCCGAGATGATGCTCAATAAGTGATAGTACGTCCGATCATTCATTCCGAATCAAAAAACAAAAATATAAATCTTATAACGAGGTAAAGAAAAATGCTTAAGAAAAAGAAATACGAAGACATGCGTTCCTGCTGGGAATTCGGCGAAGCTGAAGAGTGCCGCCGCGGTCTTATGCTCGGCATGGGTTACACTGAGGAGGAGATCCACAGACCTCTGATCGGTGTCGTAAACTCCTGGAACGAGTACAACCCCGGTCACGTACACCTTGACAAGCTCGCTCAGAGAGTTAAGCAGGGTATTCGCGAGGCAGGCGGTCTTCCTCTCGAGGTAATGACCACCGGTATCTGCGACGGAATGGTTCTTAAGGATCCTAAGTACATAGAGGTTCCCTCAAGAAACTCCATCGCTGACCAGGTCGAGATCACGGTCGAGGGTAACTTCTTCGACGGTATGGTAATGCTCTGTACCTGTGACTCCATCGTTCCCGGTTACCTCATGGCTGCAGCAAGACTTGACATTCCTACCATCATCGTTACCGGCGGTTACATGCCTCTCGGTATCAACAGAGGCAAGGAGGTTCTCCACATCCACGCGCAGGACAAGGTCGGTACCGCTCAGAAGGGTCTTATGGACATGGACGAGTACAACGATCTTATAGCTCACTCCTGGGGTATCTGCGGCGGATGCACCTCGATGACCACCGCTAACTCCATGTGCATGATCGCTGAGGCTCTCGGTATGACTCTTCCCAACAACTCCTCTATGGGTGCTACCTCCTCTGCGATCTACAAGTGCGCGTACGAGGCAGGTCTTCAGATCATGAATCTCGTTGACGAGGGCATCACCGCTCGTATGATCATGAGCAAGGAAGCTATCAAGAACGCTATCAAGCTTGACATGGCAGTTGCTGCTTCCGCTAACCTCATTCTTCACATTCCCGCTATCGCTCACGAGTGCGGCTACACCGACGTTCCGTGGTGGAAGTACTTCGACGAGGCATCCGCTGAGATCCCGCTTCTCTCCCACCTCGCTCCTTCGGGCGACGTTTACTCCGTTAAGGACTTCGACATGGCAGGCGGTATGTCGGCTATGCTCAAGAACCTTCTTCCCAAGCTCGACGGCGACGTTCTGACCGTTACCGGTAAGACTCTCCGTGAGAACGTTGAGAATGCAAGAGTATGGAACGACGACGTTATCCGTTCTCTCGACAATCCCGTAATGACCGAGCCCGGTATCGGAGTTCTCTACGGAACTCTCGCTCCCGAAGGCTCCATCATCAAGATCGCGGCTGTTCCTCAGAACCTCATGACCGGCTACAAGGGCAAGGCAAGAGTATTCGACTGCCTTGACGACGCTCTCACCGCTCTCCGTTCGGGCAACATCCACGAGGGTGATGCGTGCGTTATCCGTTACCTCGGCCTCAAGGCTCGCTTCGGTACCACCGCATTCACCTTCCAGGAAGAGCTCAAGGGTCATCCCGGCCTCTTCAACTCCTGCGCAGTTATCACTGACGGACGCTTCTCCGGCGGTTCCTCCGGACTTTCCGTTGGTTACGTATCTCCCGAGGCAGCTCTCGGCGGACCTCTCGGTATCGTTGAGGAAGGCGATGAGATCGAGATCGACGTTCTCGGCAGAAGGATTGATCTCTGCATCTCCGAGGAGGAGAAGCTCGCTCGTCTCGCTAAGTTCCACTTCGAGTTCCCTGCTAACAACTATCCGAGATTCCTCAACCTCTTCGTCAAGAACGTTGGCTCGATGGCAGCAGGCGGTATCTGGGAAGTTTAATCTCGGCGCAGATATAGCTTAGAATATTTACTTAAGTTACGGTATCCGCCGGGCAGAATAATCTGTTCGGCGGAAATCCTCTACATAAGGAACGGACAAAATGAATTATTCTACCATAAAAACGGATGCGTTGATCATCGGATCGGGGCTTTCGGGGCTTCTTGCAGCTAAGCAGATATTCGAAAAATCAGACGCAACCATCATGATGCTCGGTGACGGTTGGGGAGCTTCCCCGTTCGTTCACGGCTTTAATATGCCGCTCCATCCCGACGACTCGGTCGAGATATTTAAGGAGGATACGCTCCGCTCGGGAAGATACCAGAGCATTCCCGACCTTTGTGATATGCTCTGCGAGGGCTCCGCTACCGTAAAGGATGAGCTTATCGAGCTCGGTATCAGCTTTGACCGTGCCGCTGACGGCTCGTACAAGCTTCTTCGTCCTCTCGGCGCCTCTGTCGCAAGAGTGGCAAGTGTCGGTAATCACACGGGCATCGCTATAATGAAAAAGGTGCGCTCCATACTTGAGGCAAGCGACAGATTCACTCTCAAAAGACAGAGAGCGCTCAGGCTGTTTGTCGACGGAGGCAGAGTCTACGGTGCACTCACCTACGACAAGGAAAAAGGCACGTTTCAGCTTATCGAATCGAAGGTCACCGTCATATGCACGGGCGGCTTTTGTAATATTTACCCCTTCTCTACAAACAAGAGCGATATCGGCGGCGACGGCGTAGCAATGTCTTACTACGCGGGTGCTTCTCTTACCGACCTCGAGTTTGTACAGTTCGAGCCCTCTGCTGCCGTAGCACCCAAAAAGCTCCGCGGACAGAGTGTGATAACCACTATGTACTACGAGGGTGCTGTATGCAAGAACGCTCTCGGCGAGAGATTCATGCTCAAGTACTCCGACCGCGGTGAGTGCGTAGATAAGGACGTTCAGTCAAAGCACATATACCGCGAGATCCAGGAAGGCAGAGCTACAGAAAACGGCGGTGTCTTCTTCGATGCAACAGGCGTCGGCAGAGAGAAGCTGAACGAGATGTATTCATCCTACGTGAAGAGATACAAGAACGTAGGAATAGACATCGCGACCACTCCCTTTGAGATCGCACCCGCACCGCATACGTCTCTCGGAGGCGTAGTGATCGACCGTGATTGCAATACCGAGATCAAGGGACTGTTTGCATGCGGTGAGATAATTGGAGGACTGCACGGTGCTAACCGCGCAGGAGGAAACGCAGGACTCGAGACCCTTGTCTTCGGAACTGTTGCCGGTAAGAGTGCGGCTGAGTTCTTCGGTAAGGATGCTCACGCAGACTACGTCCCCTCAAAGCTCCATTGCGACAATTTTGTAAACGCCGTGATCGGCAGAGTAACCGAAAATACACTTGATACCGCAAAGATTGACGAGCTGCGTTCTAAGCTCGAGTCAATACTCGAGACAAAGCTGAGCGTACTCAGATGCGGCGACGGAGTTTCAGCTGCAAGAGACGAGCTCTCATGCATGCTCGATGTGATCGCATCCTTTGATACCGATATGGCAAGGGCTGAGGATATTTACTCGCTGATCAGGCTCGAAAATGACGTCACGACCGCTTACCTTCTCGCTCTGTCCTGCATTGAGCGCGACATGAGCATCGGTTGCCACGTAAGGACCGACTGCCCCGAGGCAGATGAGAATTCGGATAAGTACAGAGTAAACGTCAGATACGGCAAGAGCGGCGCCACCGTAAAGAAAGTTCCGCTCCACTAAAAAATTTAAAAGAAAGGTACCACAATGAAAAAAGTTGTAGTTAAGAAAAACCGCTACGTTGACTCCGTGTCTCTCATGGCGGTAGGCGACAAGGTAACTCAGCTTGACGGTATAGAAAACGCAGAAGCTGCTATGGCTACTGCCGCTAACCTTGAGGTGCTCGTTGATGAGCTTCATTACGATATCCCCGAGGGAACTACCGCAAATGACCTTGTTCTCGCATGTACGGCTGATACCGAGGAGCACCTCGAGGCAGCTATGCAGATGATAATTGATATCATCGACCACAAGAACACCTCCGGCGACGAGCAGACCTACAAGTCTCTGCTCGAGATCGACCTCAAGGAGGATCCGTATGATCTTGTACAGATCTCTCTCGCAGGTGAGTACGCTGCAGCAGAGGCTAAAAAGGCTCTCTCGCTCGGCATGGATGTATTTATATTCTCCGACAACGTAACACTCGAGGAGGAGCTCGAGATCAAGCAGTACGGAACCGAGAGAGGCAAGCTCGTAATGGGTCCCGACTGCGGCGTTGGTCTTATCAAGGGTGTTGCCCTCGGTGCTGGCTCTATCGTTCGTCCCGGTCCTATAGGTATCGTCGGAGCTTCTGGCTCAGGCTGCCAGGAGGTAGGTAACATCATCGAGCGCTGCGGTCTCGGTATCTCTCAGATCATCGGTACGGGCGGACATGACCTTCTTCCCCAGATCGGCGGAATCACGATGCTCGCAGGCATGAAGAAGCTTGAGAATGACCCTGATACTGCAGTTATCGTGCTCGTATCCAAGCTCGCTAACCTCGACGTTATGGCAAAGGTACTCGGCGAGGCTGACAAGTCAAAGAAGCCCGTAGTTGCTATATTCCTCGGCTCCGACGAAAAGCTCTTTGAGGGTCACAAGGTACACGGCACCTTCTCTCTCGAGGAGGCGGCTCTTAAGGCAGTTGAGCTTTACACGGGCGAGGCTCCTAAGTTCGGTTACTCCGACGATGAGATCGCCGATATCGTAAAGACCAGCATCGCACGTCTTACCCCCGAGCAGAAGTACGTAAGAGGTCTGTTCAGCGGCGGTACTTTCACTGAGGAAGGTATGATCTACTATACTCAGCACAACAAGGGCGTTACCCTCAACTCCAACCTTAACACTAAGTATTCCACTCAGCTTGAGGATCACGATATCTCCGTAGGTCACTGCATACTCGACCTCGGCGCCGAGGACTTCACAGCAGAAGCTCCCCACCCCGTATTCGATCCCGCTCTCAAGCTCAAGAGATTCAACCGCGAGATCGCAGATCCCGCAGTTGCAGTAGTAACCATGGACTTTATCATGGGTCCCGGCGTTGCCGCTGATCCCGTAGGTCCTTTTGCTAAGGCATGCAAGGAGGTCTACGACGCTCGTAACGGTGCAATAATCTTCGTATCCAACGTCTGCGGATCTCTTGAGGATCCTCAGGACACGCTCGCAGCCGAGAAGCTTCTCGCTGAGGCAGGCGTTATCGTAACTCACTCCAACTACGAAAGCACAAAGATCGCAAGTGCGCTTCTCGCCGCACTCGAGGAAAGGGGCTGATATCATGGCTGAAAAGAAAGAATACAAGAGCGACCTTAAGGTCATTAACGTTGGTCTTCAGCTTTTCCATGACGCACTCGTTGCTCAGGACGTAAAGACCACTCAGCTTCAGTGGACTCCTCCCATAAAGCAGGAGGCAGCTGTTATCGACGCTCTCAACGCCGTATCCCGTGCAGATATCAAGGAGAAGATCGAGGCTGCAAACGAGGTTGCTGTTTCCAACATCCTCAACGCACAGCCCTATCTCGTTGATATTCTTCCCGCAGGCGACGTTATCGAGGGTCTTGACGACTACACCATAATCCACTCCGGTCCTCCCATTGAATACGAGGACATGGTAATGCTCCATCAGAGAGGTCTCGTTTCTGCCTGCCGTTTCGAGGGTTGGGCTGACAATGACGAGGATGCCGTTAAGCTCATCAAGAGCGGCAAGATCAAGATTATATCCGCGCTCGACACCAACACCGTCGGTTCGGGTACCGGTATCATCACCAAGAGCGTCGCTATGTTCATCATTGAGGACAGAAATACCGGTATCATCTCGGCTGACTTCCCTGCTGAAGGACCTAACCAGGGCGGCTTCTGCGGTTGGGGTCTCTACTCAGAGGAGATAGCAAACTACCTCAGAAGAATGAAGGACGAGTTCTTCCCTGTTATCCGAGCAGTACTCAAGAAGATGGGCGGTATCGCAGTTAAGCCTATTCTCGCTGAGTGTATGCAGATGGGCGACGAGAACCACACAAGACAGACTGCCGCTGACCTTCTCTTCGACAAGAAGATCCTCCCTGAGCTGTTCAAGCTCGAGGGCTTTGACCGTCAGCAGATACTCGACACTCTCGACTATATCGTAGAGACTCCCCGTTTCTTCCACTGCATCGGTCAGGGTGCCGCTCGTGCGGCAGTGCTCGGTGCTGTTGGAACCGAGTACTCCACGATGGTTACCGCTATCTGCGGAAACGGCGTTGAGTTCGGTATCAAGGTCGCAGGCATGGGCGACGAGTGGTTCACCGCTCCTGCTCCTATGATGAAGGGACGTTACACCTCCTCCAAGTACACCGAGAAGGATCAGCTCCCCTGGATCGGCGACTCCTGTGTCGTTGAGTGCTTCGGAATGGGCGGTATCGCTGCAGGTGCTTCTCCTATCGTATGCTCGCTTCGCGGACTTAAGATGAAGGAAGCTATCGCTATCACCAGAGAGATGGAGGAGATCACCATCACTCACAACCCTGCGTTCCCGATCCCCAACCTCGACTTTGACTTCCTTCCCTGCGGAATCGATATCCGTAAGGTAGTTGAAACCGGAATATGCCCCGAGATCCACGGTGGTATGTTCAACTATCAGGGCGGTCTTATCGGTGCAGGTAGTGCGCGCGTTCCTATGCTTTGCTTCCAGAAGGCAATGAAGGCGTTCGCTGCTAAGTACGGCAAATAAGACGTGACGTTATCCCGAGTGCGAGTGCATAAGCTTTTGCACTCGGGATAATTTATTATTACTAATAAAAAAGGATAATAAAATGAGCAAAGTAAATAATGTAATAGTTCTCAACCTCGGCTCTACGAGCTTCAAGTTCAAGCTTTTTGACTTTGCAGACGGAGAAAAGGTACTCGCTACGGGTGAGGTAGAATCGATTGGCTCTCCCGAGGGTGCGTGGAGCATCACTATCGGTGACAAGACCGAAGCAGGACGCGACTCGTTCCCTCTTCACGGAGATGCGTTCGCTCTTTGCCTCGGTAAGCTTACCGAATACGGCGCACTCAAGACGATGGATTCTCTCGATGCTGTCGGATACAAAGCGGTCCACTGCGGTGCGCTCAAGGGCGCTCAGCTCGTTGACGATAAGCTGATAGAGCTTCAGGAGCATTTCTGTTCCTTCGCTCCTGCCCACAATCCAATCTATATCGCTATGATGAAGCAGGTAAAGGAGAGATACCCCTCCCTTCCCCAGGTCGCGTACTTTGAGACTTCTTTCCATGCAACTATCCCCGATGAAAGAGTAACCTATGGTGTTCCCTATGAATGGAAGGAGAAGTACGGCATACGCCGTTACGGCTTCCACGGCTCTTCTCATAGCTACATCGGCTACAAGATGGCAGAGCTCGAGCCCGAGTGCACCAAGGTAGTATCGGTCCATCTCGGCGGTTCTTCCTCCATCTGTGCTATAAAGGACGGCGAGAGCGTTGCTTCCTCTATGGGCGCTACTCCTCAGTCGGGAATCTTCCATAATAACCGCGTCGGTGACTTCGACGTTTTCTGCATCCCCGAGCTTGTAAATCAATACGGCTCGCTTGATGCGGTAATGAAGGAGCTCTCAAAGAACGGAGGCTTCCTCGGAGTCAGCGGAGTATCAAATGATCTGCGTGACGTTATAGCGGCTGCTGACGAAGGAAACGAGCGCGCGAAGCTTGCTATCGACACCTTCGTTGACGGTATCGTAGGATACGTCGGAATGTTCACTGCATTCATGGGCGGACTTGACGCTATCACCTTCACCGGAGGCATCGGTCAGTACAGCCACAGAATTCGCTCGGCTGTTCTCGCCAAGCTCGCATTCATGGGTATCACCGTGGATGAGGAGAAGCGTGAAAGCTCCAAGGACGGCATGATCTCTACTACTGATTCTAAGGTAAAGGTCTACGTTCTCAAGACCAACGAGGAGCTTATGGTCGCAAGAAAGGCTATTGAGTTTCTTTCAAAATAAAAAGCTTTTGATCATTCTCTTTTTCAACCTATATACAAAAAACCGATGGCAGCCGCCATCGGTTTTTTATGTATCAGCTTAGATTACTGAGCCTTTTTCTTTTTGATAATTACTACTGCTACAACAGCAACAACTGCAGCTGCAGCAACACCGACGATGATCCAGGTAACAGCACCGTTACCTGCGTCCTCTACAGGAGCAACAGTGGTCTCGGGAGCCTTAGTGGTCTCGGGAGCCTTAGTAGTAGCTGCGGGAGCCTTGGTAGCTGCAGGAGCCTTCGTAGTATCGGGAGCCTTGGTGGTCTCGGGAGCCTTGGACTCTGCGGGAGCAGCGGTGGTCTCGCCCTCGGGAGCGGTAGTTTCTGCGGGAGCGGCGCCCTTGAGATTGAAGAGAACGGTTCCATCGGAAGAGCATACGATTCCCTGGAAGCCTGCGAAGGTCTCTGCGTTGACCTTGTCCTTGATGGTATCACCGACAACAACAACGCCTGCGCCCTTTACAGAGCCGAATCCAAGTGCATCGAGGAAGAGGTAACCACCCTCCTGAACGGAAAGGTTGGTCTGAAGAGTGTTCATGGTAAGGAACTCAACATTGTTCTTGATAACCATCTTACCGGTAGCGCCTACCTCAAGAGTAGCAGTGGAGGTCTGGGTAGAAGCGGATCTGTCTAGGATCGGAATGTTATCGAATATTACATCGCCCATGAATACGATAACTTCGTTCTGGTAAGTTGAGGTAGTTCTCATCATAAACATACCGATCTGACCGTCATTCTTGCCGTCCTCGGTCTTTATGATGTAGTTACCGTTATCATCCTTGGATCTGTAATCCTTGTTGTTCTTAACGTCAACAGCCGTAAAGAGAACAGGGGTATCGGTAGCAAGAATTGTACAAGCTGCACCTACGTAGAGCTTACCGTTAGCTATAACGGTTCCGCCCGGCTTCATCATATCGCGCATAGCGGAAGAAGAGGGGAAATTGATGGGGTCCCAGCCGCTGGTAAGGGTCTGGGTAGCACCGTCGGGAATAGGCTGAGTAGTGCCCGATGCACCTGCATATCCGATAACGTTCTCGGAAGCTACAGGCATTGCGGGAAGAGTGAGCTTGGTGGGAGCTTCATCAGCGGATGCAAAAACGCCGAAAGGAAGCACCATCAGAGCTACAAGAAAGAATGCGAGAAACTTTTTCATTTCTGAAATCTCCTTTTTTTAAAAATATTTTGCGAGCAAAAATTCTCTGCTATTATAATACTATAAATTCCAAAATAAATCAATAACCTTACGCTAATTTTTTCATGTTTTTGTAACTATTGCACTATTTTACGGTATCAAAAAAGAGACATGGCTGTAAAACCATGCCTCTTATTTCAGCTTACTGAGCTTTTTTCTTTTTGATGATAACAACTGCAACGACCGCAACAACGGCAGCAGCCGCAACACCTACGATGATCCAG
>JAZMZS010000171.1:0-10369 GCA_045586105.1 Eubacteriales bacterium
GAGACTCCAAATCTTTGATTTGGCAAGTCGAACTTATACAAGGGAGCGACACGCCTATCATTTGTTAAGCGTAGAAAGGCGTGGAGCGAGTCGTATGGCAACGCTACGCTCAGACCTCGGAAGTTTGCAATCCCACTCAGGATGACGCGGGGGCGGCATTCCGAATATACAAAAACAGAGGCTTTTCCGCTTTGATAACGAAAAAGTCTCTGTTTTTTTATACAGTATTTTGAAAAAAGGGGCGGGTATCAGCCATGTTTTCATTTTTTAATCATTTTGAGCCGTCGTGTATCTTTGATCCGGGCTTTTGGGTTTATCGGGAATACTGAGCTTTATTTTATTTTCCTTCACAAGCGGCGTCACATAAGTCGTGATCGCATAAGCTTGTGATTTGATTCCCAAAAAGTCCGCAATTTCTTTCCTGGTGCGAGGTATCAAGCAAAAGTTCAGTATATCAGGTGCACCAATTCCTTTTGTTACAGTACCCGTGCGCTCACCAAAAAGAGTAACCTTGAAAGTTCCGTGACAATTCTCAAACTGCGGCATTGGTAATCCATACTCTTGCATTTCACGACGAACCGTAGGAATACCGGAGTACCTGTTCTCTGTAATTTTCAGTGTTTCAAGTGCTGTTGTTAATGTAGGGTTACGAGTGTCCGGTTGTACCTTCCCAAGTTCATCTAAGGATATTCTCCCATACAATCCACCGGGATTGGTGATCTCGATCCTGTCAGTAAATATTTGCAGCTGAATCGGCATTCCCTCCGTATGGATGCTGTAATCTCTGTGAACCAAGGCATTTAACAGTATTTCTCTGACCGCCATGATCGGATATTCGGCAGCATCTTGTCTTTGTCCGGTCAAGGGGTTTATGATCGTTTTCGCTCTTACGTTTTTTCTTACAAAAGCCAAAGCTTCAGTCAGCATTTCCGGAATCGTCCCTTCAATGCGGCGATCGTCCGAAAAGCGTTCAAATGAATCGCCCAGCACTCCGACCTCGGTTCCCGGAATTGCCGTTGCAATAATGCACAGCTGCGGAAAATAAGCTTGGGGATATAAACTGAACAGCAGAGTTGCCGTCAGAGAATATTCGCCCCCCACGGTTACGCTCATAAGCTCCGATATCTGTTCCTGCTCAAGCTTAGACAGATTGGGTTTGTTTTCGGCAAGCAGCTTGAAATACTCATTCAATTTCTCGTGGTTGATCGAACCGAAGGTTACTCTCGGAATAACACGAATATCATCCTGATATTTTTTTCTATAAGCCTCATAACTGTATACTTCGTATTCCGTCATAGGCTCGTCGTTTGTTCCGACACGAGTATAAGAACCTTTCAAGCGCCCCTTACCGGAATAAAAACAAGGTCTTTCAGAAATGTCCACAGGGGGAACTTCGATAGAACATATATAGCTTTCCGGTTTATCGGGATTTTCTGCATACGAAAACAGCGGTCTGACTTTTGGTGTCATAGAGTCACATTGTTCGGTAATTTTTTGTTGAATATCTTGAAGGTCATATACGCCGCACAACTCAAAGTTGTTTTTCTCATCAATACCGAAAATAATGATTCCGCCCTCATTGCTGTTTGAAAAACCGGATAAAGTATCGTACAAGCGTTTCGGCGCACCTTCGCGGGCTGCCTTTAACTCGATATATTGATATTCAGCCCTTGACTTGATGACCTGATCAATTAAATTTAACAAAGCTTCACTTGTCATTTTACTCACCTCGTTTATATTATATGCAAACAAGTCAAAAAAATCAATAGAAACTCAAAAAGATGTCAAATTTTCAAACGAAGTTAAATAAAAAACGCAAAGAACTCAAATCAAATGTAAAATTTTGAGTTCTTTTTTCTTTTATTGATCCTTTAAGAACATACAAGGATAGAGACTTTTCGGCTTTTTTGACGAAAAAGTCTCTGTTTTTTTATACAGTTTTTTGAAAAAAGGGTGCTTGGACGTATTCAGAGCCGTTATTTAAGCAGAGTTTCGCCGTTTTCAAGATATTCAACGGCTTGCTTTTTTACAAACATAGAATCAAGGTGATCCATATATTCCTTGCAGCTTGAAAAATTGGGTTTTGCGTTTGCCGCAACGCCGCGTGCCTTTTCGGCATCATTTTCAAGCAGACGGTAGATCGCCAGCGCCTGACCTGCACCGCTGTCCATGCAGGCGGAATCGAAATCGGCAATATGATAGTCCTTGCCGTGACCCGTTCCGGCACCGCCTCCGCAGAACAGAGTAACGGTGGGCATTACCTGGGACATATCTCCCATATCGGTGCAGCCGCCCTCGGTCAGATCCTCCCGCCACGTGCAGTTTTCCTCTCCGACTATCTCGCCCATTGCATCAAGCAAGCAACGGGCAAGGCGGCTGTCGTAATCGCCGGGAGCATATCCCGGAATGTCGCACAGCTCCACCCTTGCACCGATAGCGGCGGCAGAAGCGGCGGCAGCACGGTTGACCTTGTCGTTTATCATCTTCAGCGTTTTGACGTTATTTGCGCGTACCTGATTTTCGACAAGGATGCGGTCGGGGATAGCGTTTACGGCACTTCCGCCGTGGGTAATGATGGGATGTACCCGCACGTAATCGCGGGTAGGAAACGCCTCACGAAGGGCATTTATGGCGTTTAAGTACATATTTGCGGCATACAGTGCGTTTATTCCGCCAGCAGGTGCAGATGCGTGACACGCCTTGCCGAGAAACTCTGCGGTTTTAATAATTCCGCCGTTTTGGTAGCGTTTTCCCGAGAACTTGTGCCGTCCTCCGCCCGTATGCACCATGAAGCACATATCGCAATCATCGAAATAACCGCGTGCCAAAAATTCCTGCTTGCCCGTAATATACTTTACGGTTCCCGCTGCTCTGAGCCCTTCTCTGAATTCAATACAGTTCATCTCCTCGGCGGGAACGACGCAAAAGCGTATGCTGCCCGAAAGACCCGAAAGATCCGTTTCCTTGAGTGCCGCCGCACAACCGTAAAGCGCGGCGCACTGCGCGTTATGTCCGCAGGCGTGCGCAACGTTCGTTTCGGGATCTGCGTTTGGATGGCCGGGCACGGGAAGCCCATCAAGCTCACTGAAAACAAGTATCCTCGGCCCCGGGCGTCCCGTATCCAGATCCGCATAAAATCCCGGAATATCGCCCGCCTCTACGGGCTCGTAGCCAAGCTCACGGTACGCCCGAAGCAGCAGAGCGTGTCCCTTCCACTCCTTGAAGCCCGCCTCGGCGTTATGCTCCATATAATCGAGTATCTGCTCCATTTTTGAGCGATACTTTTCCATAGTCAATAATATATCTTTGTTCATACAGAACGCCTCCTTTTTTATAAGTCTATCAAAATGATATCGAAAAGTCAATTGAATATCTGCTTCTCGTTCAGCTCCGCTCGCTGTGACTTACTTTTCGATCTGCAAAGGCGGTGCTCGCTCGGCGTCTCTCCCATAATTGCCTTAAAAAAGCTGATTGACAAGAGGGGACTTGCCTTTCAGATCATTACACAGCGACACTATGAAAACAGCAAAATCCATCGAAAGATCGACCAAGGGATCGTCAGACATATGCGTTATCTCCTTTTTGATGAAATGTCACTTGCGTGACATGAAATGACTTCGTCATGAAATGTACTCGCTACGCTCCTACGTGAAATGAAATTTGCCCATACTTTCAAAACGAGCCTCGGAGTTCTCCGAGGCTCATTTCATGCTTTAGCATTTCATTCGCGTAAGCGAATTTCATTTGCCTGTCAAGGCAAATTTCATTGTAAATCGCCGTGCGATTTACTTTGCGCATCTCAGATAGCAACTGCAACTCGGGCGGTCATCCTAAAGATGCGGGTTGTTAGGAGCAAAGCACAGAAGTTAAAAACCAATTATTATCTATAAATCTCCGTTCCTTTTTGCAAAATGGTCAAATACTCATCGAAAGCAAATACTTTGTATCTTTTTTTCTCTGGATTTTGATCGCGCAAAATTCCAATTCTACAGAAAAAATCAACCATTGTGCTGGCAGTTGGTAACGAAATTCCCAATAATTCTGCCACATCTTTTTTTGTTATAATAGGTTTTTCGAATAACAAATTTAATAAAACTGTATAATTACTATTGCTTTTCTCATGCTTTAAAATGTGATTGGAATATTTGGTTTGCAAACTGATGATTTGTTTTGCAGAGTTGATAGCTTCATCCGATACTGAAGCTACCCCTCTCAAGAAAAATTTTATCCAATTTTCCCAATCACCTTTTGTTCTTACTGCCATTAAACGATCGTAGTATTCTAATCTGTTTTGTTTAAAATAATAACTTAGATAGAGTAATGGCTGAGATAATATTTCTTGCTGACATAACCAAAATGTAATAAGCAATCGACCCATACGTCCATTACCATCTAAGAAAGGATGAATCGTTTCAAACTGTGCATGAATCATTGCAATTTTTATTAAAGCAGGAATATTATCTTCTTCGTACATATACAGTTCCAGATCAGACATTGCCTGTTCCATGTCTTCTACTGTAGGAGGAACAAATGTAGCTGTTTCTATTGTGCAACCTTGAGGACCAATCCAGTTCTGTGATTTTCTGAACTCGCCGGGATTTTTGTTCGATCCACGAACATCTTCAAGCAAAACCTTGTGTATATTGCGAATTAATCTTAAGCTAAGCGGTAGTTTGCTAAGATTTTGCAAACCCCAATTCATAGCGCTAACATAGTTTACAACTTCGCTTACTTCATTGTATGCACGATCTTTAGGGTCATTGGATGGGGTATTTAATACATCAATAAGCGAAGCCTGAGTTCCTTCAATTTGAGCACTTAAAACCGCTTCCTTTTTCACATACATAGCAACAAACAGTTCCGGATTTGGTAAAATTTCCGTTATACCGTCCAGTCTACCCAACTTGCGATCTGCTAAAGATAGTAAATTTTGCATTTCCAAATCAATACAAATAGGAGGATCAGGAGGTAATTTTTTTGGAACAAACGCTGAATATCCTCGTGTAGTATTCATAATTGTACCCGCTCTTTGAGATTCTAATTTCATCATAAACACTCCTATTCTATGTATAGTTTTTAAAAATATGTTCCTTTCGTTAGTTGCGTATTATAATCAATAGAGAACTAATTTTATCTTTAGTTACATTTCACGAAATGCATTCTAACTAAAATTATTATACCATTTTTTTAGTTAAAGTCAACATTAAAATGCAAATTCTTAAATGAAATTAAGTTAGAACGAAACAATACTGTTTAAAGCAACAACTACTGAAAGCAAATGTTGATAAAACGTAGAATAAAATGACGTGTCCAACTTTTGTTTTATGTAATTGTGCGGTGCCGCGCGAGATCCTTGCTTTCTGCGCCCGCCGGGATCCTTCGGTCGGCTAAAGCCTCCCTCAGGAATGACAGGGAGAAGGGAAGACTGGTAAAACATTACGCAATTTCCTATGCGGCAAGAAAGCGCTTGACGGCACTCTGCTACGCTCATAATCGTTTCATTCAAAGTCACAGCCCCGCTGTCATTCTTGAACGGAGCGTAGCGGAGTGAAGAAAGCGACTCGCGCTTTGCGCTGTTCACAGCAGGTATACAGCAACTATGAGCTTGGCCAGCGAGATATCCCCACGGATATTCTGATAAAGCTGTCTGCTTACTACAACGTATCGGTAGATTATATCCTCGGGCTTACCGACAATCCGAATATACAAAAATAGAGACTTTTCCGCTTTGGAAGCGAAAAAGTCTCTATTGTTACTAAAGAGTTTTTTGAAAAAAGAGGGGCGGACGTCTTTTCAAGACAGCCCTTCTTTTTATGCGTTTGTGTACTCCGCGAGCTTGACTATCAGATCAATGGCATCGCGGTTATTGATCTTGCCGTCATTGTTTATGTCGGCGATGCTCGTGTCAAGTTCGTTATCCCAACCCGAGAGATAACGGATGAGCATTGCAAGATCGCTGTTTGTAAGCTCACCGTCGTCATCAAGATCGGGGGCGGATTCGGTTACATTTTGGTTCGTAGCGGTCAGCACGAAGGTAGAAAATGCATCGACCTCTATCGTGATGGTGTTCGGATCATCATCGAGGTCTGTGAGCATTACGATCTCGCCAAAATGCTCGTGGAGTATGCTGTAATTATTGTATCCGCGGTATTCCTCGGGAATTTCAAGCACGATACGGAAGTTTCCTGTCGTATCGGTGTTTTTATAAACGCTTGTGATCTGCTGTTCCTCTCCGTTTACGGTTTTGGTCATACTGATCTCGTAATACTGCTTTATCTCTCTGTGCCCTGCAGCATCACCAAAGGAGTGCGACAGATGATCCTTCTCGTTTTTCACCGAAGATCCGCTTGGAGTATATGCGTCGACCTTGTTAACAGAAACTGTGAATTCAACAGTTGACTGTGACGCAAGCTCATCCTCGGAAACAACAAGTCCTCCGTTGGATACGCTGACACCCTCGCCTGCAGAATATTTAACGTCAGATATCCATTCCGCATACAAATTGAGCTTGCTTACATAATCCTCAGAGAGCTGCTTTTTCTCCTTGTTGGACAGAGAATCGTAAAATGCCTTCTCAGCAGATATCCGTTCACGGTAAGCCAGCGCATCTTCTCTGCTTGACAGCATGGGGATCTCTGCGTAAAAGCTTTGCTCGCGCTCGGCTATCTTGCTGCTCTTATACACATAGATATCTGTTGTGCCGTGCACTGCTCCGTCAAAAACACATACTACCGTATAACCCATTCCGTCACTCTTGGTCGTTGCGGTGATAAAATATATTCCGTCGGGTATATTTGTGAACTTGAATTTTCCGTTGTTCTTTGTAGAGTAGCTCGCTATTTCATCTCCGAAGACATTTTTCACCGTGACAGTGCCCTTTTGCTGCTCACCCTTAGCCGTGACCTTTCCCTCAAGATCTGCGGTCTTGCTGCTTCCCTCACGCAGAATAATATCTCTTTGGTAAGTGCTGTCGTCGACCACATTGACGTAAGAGTATCCTCTGAGAGTGTAGCTTCTGTCATAGGAATTTGTCCGATCCGCCCGCATGTCGCAGACCTCGGCAACTATATAGTACTTGCCATAAGGAAGTGAGCGGAAGGAATACTTTCCGTCCGCGTCGCTCTTGCACGCAGCGACAGCGTATCCAAGCTCGCTGTACACGGTAACGGATACCCAGTTGCGTAAGTGGTTGCTGCCGTCTCTTTGCTGCACATAGGTGTAACCGCTAAGGCTGACAGACTGCTCTGAAATAATCAAAGTAATATCTGCAAGGTCAGCGTTGTAGACTGTGATCTCTTCAGCGGTAATGCCGCTCTCAGACTCTGCGGTTATTATATAAGTGCCGTTAGGAATATTATCAAAGCTAAAGGCACCGCTGTTCGCTTTCTCGGACGAGATAACATTACCTGCAGGATCTGTTATGGTTACGTCCGCCTCACTTGCGTTCACACTGCCGCTGACCGAATATGAGGTCTTTAGTACCAGCGAGGTGTCGCCCGATACGAAAACGTCAAATGCATTCATGCGTTTCACCGACATTACGCTTGAGCTGACTCTGCCAACCTCGTCGGCGGCTTTTATTATATATCTGCCAACCTCAACGTAGGTAAAGCTGTATGCACCGTTTGAGTCTGATACGACCTTGTCCTTGAGTGTTCCGTTATCGTTGAATATTTCCACCGTAACGTTTCCGCACGCATCCCCTCTGCTGTCCCTTACAACTCCGCTTATCTCGGTTCCGAAGCTGACCTCGGGGTTTCCGTACGATACGGTAACGTATATGTAATCCGTATCTACTAAAAATTCATGAACCGCCGAGCCTTCATACACGATAAGAAGGGTTTTTTTCGAGAATGCATATATTGAATCCGCTCTGATGCTGCGAGGCAAAAAGACCTTTTTGATATTTGGACAGTTGGCAAATACGTAGCGATCTATACTCACAATGCCTTCTTCAAGCACGACTTCCTCAAGATACTCGCAATTCATGAAGGCATCGCCTTCCAGCCACCGTACGCTTCCGGGAATAGTTATTCTTTCAATATGCGAACCTGCAAATGCACATATTGATAATGACGTCAAGGTTGAAGGAAGCGTTACTTCGGTGATGATCGCATTCTCGAAGGCATCCGATATATCGGTTATACCTTCCTCAAGCGTAACCGAATAACACCCCGATAAAGACCTGCCTCCAAAGGACTGTACACTATTCGGAACGAAAAGATGTTCGATCTTGCAGCCGGAGAATGCATCCATTCCTATGCTGACCACGTTTCTATTCAGGGTAAGCGCAGTTAAGCTATTGCAGCCTGAAAAAGCTCTGCTTCCAATATCCGTTATGTTGTCGGGAACAACAAACGAGGTGAGTGAAATGTTATTTTCAAAGCAATCGGCAGGAATAGACGAAATACCGCCCGAAAGCTTGATCTCGGAGAGCTGTTTGCAATTTCCAAAGACATAAGAGCCGAGTGCTGTCACCGAATCGGGTATCTGTACCGACCTAAGAGCAGTACCGTAAAAAGCATACTTGCCTATATCAGTGACCGTACCCGGTATTGATACCGATCCGAGAGCAGTACCGCAAAAGGCAAAATCACCTATCTTTGTGACTGTGCCGGGGATCGTTATCTCGGTGATCGACGTATCCTTGAAGGCAGAGTTTCCTATGACCTTCAGTCCCTCGGGCAGAGTGACACTCGTCAAAGCAGAGTTGCCGCTGAAGGTCAGGCGCAAAGCTGTGACGGGATAGCCGACTACCGTTTGCGGTATGCTGACCGAGCTCAGAGTGCTGTCACAACCGATAGCTGTTGCCTCGCCGTTTGATATAAGATAGGTGACTCCGTCAAGCTCAACGGTATAATCATCAGACGAGGCTAACAGCTCATACTGTATACCGTTATTTATCGCATAAGTGAGGGCAACAGAATTATCGTTGCACCATATAGTCAGGTTCGGACACTCTCCGAACGCATCCTGCGCTATCGTAACAACTCTTGATCGTAAGACGATCGAATTGATGCTGTCACAGCTATAGAATGCAAGCGTACCGATAGATGTTAATACGTCGTTTGTGACTAAGCACACAAAATTATCCGCGTCATAGAAAGCACGCGCTCCGACCTCTGTGACATGGTCGTTTAGAGTCACGCTGTTTATAGCATCGTTGTTCTCAAACAGACAGTCGCCGAGCTTCGTTACGGTATATTCTGTACCGTTTGTCCCAACGGCAGCAGGTATATAAACGTCACTTGCATTTCCCTTGTATGATGTCAGCACAGCAGAGCCGTTTTGCAAAGTATATTCCCACAGTCCATCATCCGAGAGCATCGGTCCTTCGGGTATGTCTATATCGGGCTCTTCCGTCTCGGGTGCATCTGTTTCCGGTGCGTCCGTCTCGGGTGCGTCCGTTTCGGGTGCGTCTGTATCATCCTTTTCAAAATACAGGGCTCCGGTTGAGTCAACTACAGCACCGTTAAAGTTTGCGAACATATCCTCGGTAGCAACACCCCTGAGAGCTTCGCCGAGGACGATCGTTCCGTCGCCGCAGTAAGACTCAAAGCCAAGCGCATCAAGAAATGCAAAAGCACCGCTATCCACACAGAGATGATAACCCTTGTTGCCTGACATTTCTGCAAACGCAACGGTATCCGTCACGGTAAGTGTCTTTTTTACCAGAATTGTCGAAGTATCCGATCCCGCCTCAACGTTTGCCTTGCTTATTCGGCTGAGAACGACTATGTTATCAAATATAACGTCTCCATCTAACGTAAGCGTCTTTCCGCCGTGCGCTAACATGAACATACCGTACTGTCCGCCGCTTGAATCGGTTGAGTTAGTGATATTAAGCGTGCCGTCCGCGTTATAAGAAATATAGCTTTTATCTTCGTCTGAGGCTGTAAACATTACGGGAGATCCCGGGTCACTTAAGGTGAAGGAATCACCGAAGTATGCCTTTCCTACCACAACTATCTTACCGCCGTTTTTTGCAAGTCCCGTAGACAAAAGAGATCTCCACAAAGCCAGGGTATATGCTTTATACGGAGCTGCGGCTGTTGTTCCTCCGCTTGTTGAAGCAGCAACAGAGCCAGGGCCGTCAGCTGTGTTGTTGTTATACGAGACATAGACCTTGTTGTCAGGAGCTATTGGTCTTTTCGGTAGCTCTATTGTTGAATTCGTGCCGTTATCCGTCAACTCCTGTGAGCTTGTATCGGAATACGTAAATGCCGAAAAAGGAATAGACAGAAGTATGCAAAGAATCATCGACAATACTCTTTTAAGCGAACTCTTCATGTTATTGCTCCTTATGTATAAAATAGTATAAATATGTTAATGTCAGAATTTGTACAAACTACGGTTATGCGCGTCTGCC
>JAZMZS010000172.1:0-2474 GCA_045586105.1 Eubacteriales bacterium
GTGGGTTCGAATCCCATCACTCACCCCATACAGTTGAAGGCATCCATTTGGGATGCCTTCTTTATACTTTAAAAAGAAGGGCATTTCTCTGCCCTTCTTTTTTATTCCGTTAAATAATCTAGCATCCTGTTATGAACCAAAGAGTTTGAAGCTACTATGTTTTGCTGAGAGTAATAATCGGGCTCTCGTCCTTCCCAATCTGTTATCTTGCCGCCTGCCTCCTTAAGAATTATAGCACCTGCCGCAAAATCCCAAGCCTTTAATCCTCTCTCAAAGAACGCCTCGGTCCTTCCGTCAGCAGTATAACAAAGATCAAGCGCTGATGATCCGCTTCTTCTGATATCAACGGAATCAAGGTATATTCTCTTGAACAATTCGAAGTTTTTATCTGCGAATTCCTTGTAATAAGGCATAGTGCCTATAGTGATAACACAGTTTGTAAAATTGCTTTCTACGCTCACGCGCATAGGCTTTCCATTAAAGAACGCACCTTTTCCCTTTTCCGCCCAAAAAATTTCGCCGGAGAATGGATTATATACTACTCCCGCATACGGCTTACCGTTATGTAGCAGTCCTAACGACACAGCGCTTTGTCTGTAACGGTGTATCAGGTTAGTTGTTCCGTCAACGGGATCAAGAACAAAAGTATGCTCTGCGGGAGCAAAGTCTTTGTTGTCCCCCTCCTCGGAAAGAATGGCCGCATCCGGATAATACTTCTCAAGCTCTCCCTTAATATAACTTTGAGAAGCAAGATCTACTGCCGTAACAAAATCAGCGGCTCCTTTTTGGGTTATTGAAGCAGCCGCCTCATCATCCGAAAAAAGCTTACCTGCTTCGAGCACGATCCTCTTTAATAATTCTATGTCAAAATACATAACTATCCCCATATTACTATACCTTTCGGAAAAACCGAAAGGTATAGTGTGTTTATATTTATTTTACAATAATATTAGCGATCTTACCGGGAACTATTATCTCCTTAACGACTGTCTTGCCTTCGATAAGAGCTGCGATCTTTGCATCGGTCTTTACGATCTGTGCGATCTGATCCTTTGATGCATCTGCAGGGACAGATACTGTTCCTCTGAATTTACCGTTTAACTGCACACCTATCTCGACAACAGAGTCAACAGTCTTTGCTTCGTCATACTCTGGCCATGCGGAAATCGAAAGAAGGCTTGTTTCTCCGAGCATTTCCCATATTTCCTCGCAAAGATGAGGTGCGAAGGGGCAAAGAATACCGACAAAGCTCTTGAGCTCATCGAGTGTAAGAGTACCAACCTCGTAGATATCGTTTACAAGAGACATCATTGCGGCAATAGCAGTGTTGAACTTCATATCCTCAATATCGTCGGTAACCTTCTTGATAGTCTTATTGAACGCTACCTCAAGCTTAGGAGTAGGGCCCGTGCCTTTTGCCATATCAGACAATCCCGCTACTCTTTCAAGGAAACGTCTGCATCCTCTCATGCTGGAATCATTCCAAGGAGCGGCGGAACCGTACTCACCCATAAAGAGGATATAAACACGAAGAACGTCGGCACCGTACTCGTCCACAACATCGTTAGGGTCAACAACATTACCCTTTGACTTTGACATTTTATCACCGTCAGGACCGAGAATGAGTCCCTGTGCGGTTCTCTTGGCATAGGGCTCGGGACAGCCGACAGCACCTATATCATAAAGGAATCTGTGCCAGAATCTTGAATAGATCATATGACGGGTAACGTGCTCCATGCCTCCGTTGTACCAGTCAACAGGCATCCAGTAATCAAGCTTAGACTTATCAGCGAGAGCATCGCTGTTATGAGGATCAACGTAACGGAGGAAATACCAGGAGGATCCTGCCCACTGGGGCATGGTATCGGTCTCGCGCTTTGCATCCTTTCCGCACTTCGGGCACTTGCAGTTTACGAAGCTCTCGATCTTTGCAAGCGGGCTCTCTCCGCCTTCGCCGGGCTCAAAATTCTTTACCTCGGGAAGTCTGAGAGGAAGCTCCTCATAAGGAACAGCAACCATACCGCAGTGCTCGCAATGAACTATCGGAATAGGCTCGCCCCAGTATCTCTGACGGTTAAACGCCCAGTCCTTCATTTTGTACTGCACGCCTGCTTCTCCGACGCCCATCTTCTCGAGTTCCTCGATCATACGTGCGATAGAGTCGCGTTTATTATCATAACCATTAAGGAAACCGGAATTGACCATCTGTCCGTCACCGGTATAAGCAGCCTCGTCAATGTTACCGCCCTTTATTACTTCTATTATGTCTATGCCGAATTTGCGTGCAAAGTCATAGTCACGCTCATCATGCGCAGGAACAGCCATGATGGCACCCGTACCGTATCCCATCATAACGTAGTCAGAGATATAGATCGGTATCTCCTTGCCTGTAATGGGGTTAATTGCACTGAGACCGTCAATACACACTCCCCTCTTTTCCTTGACAAGCTGTGTACGCTCAAACTCGGTCTTCT
>JAZMZS010000173.1:0-11794 GCA_045586105.1 Eubacteriales bacterium
AGAGAGCCCTTGGTGTTGCCGTTCATATAGAACTCGCAGATGTCGTGGGTCTCGTCGGGGAGCACGTTTGCAAGAACCGAAATAACGCCCTTGCCGCCAAGCGACATGATCGGAACGATCTGGTCGTCGTTGCCGCTGTAAATGTCAAGCACGTCTCCGCACTCAGCCGCGATCTCCGCGATAGCGCTGAGATTTCCCGATGCCTCCTTGGTCGCAACGATGTTCTCGTGCTTGCCAAGCTCCTTGTATACCGAGAGAGGAATGTTGCAGCCCGTTCTTGAGGGGACGTTGTAGAGTATCGAGGGTATCTTTACGTTGTCTGCAACGGTTGAGAAGTGCTTGATAAGACCCTTGGGGGTCGCCTTGTTATAGTAGGGAGTAACGAGCAGAAGCGCGTCCGCACCTACAGCCTCCGCCTCCTTTGAAAGCCACAGAGAATAGTCGGTGTCGTTAGAGCCCGTTCCCGCGATGATCTTCTTTCTTCCCGCAACGCGCTCGCACGCGTACTTGATAACGTCAACGTGCTCTTCGTCCGTAAGGGTAGACGCCTCACCCGTCGTTCCGCATATTACGAATGCGTCCGTCTTCTTTTCAAGATGCCAGTCGATAAGCGCACCGAACGCGTCGTAATCAACGCCCTTTTCGTTGAAGGGGGTAATAAGTGCAACCGCACTACCAGTAAATACCGTTTGCTTTTCCATTTTGATTCTCCTTTGATTCTGGATGCCGCATAGCCGACCTGCGCCGTCATCCCCGAGAGAACGAAGTGACCGAAGGATATCGCGCGACCGCGTACGTTGCGACGAAAAAATAACCGACGTCGTGTCGGTTATCTGAAAAATAAGTACTATTAAAAACATAGCGTAACACTTATAGATCAGATAGCACTCCACCATAGCGTCATTTGCTCTGATGACAGTCGGACGGATGTTCTCACGCCAAACCAGCCAAGCGGTCTCCAAGCCTCCGCACGGCTTCGGCACTCGGGCCTTTCGTCGGGTATACGGTACGTGGATGCCTGCCCCCGCTTACTGTTCCGTAAGTGCGCCTCTATCAATTTGCGCTTCTATGATAGCACATAGTTTATTTTTTGTCAATACAAATATGAAAGAATGCAAAAAACGCTTTTGGTGTGTTGTTAACATATAATTAACAAAAGCGCTTGACATCGCGGGCGGCGGGGTGTATAATTAATCTGTCTTTTTGTATCCACCGCCGTATTTGCATGCATTGTGGTGAAACGTATTACGGTAAATAAATTGGATACAATCGAAAGGAGAACGGCTATGAAAAAAGCCGAAATACAGCGTAAGACCGCATCGATCGTATTAGCATTGATGCTGTTCGTATCGGTAGTATTTACTGCGATGCCTGTGTCAGCTTCGGCGGCAATGAACGGACATATCCGAAACGAGAACATTGATGCATTTATCACTTCGGAGGGGCGTTTTTCCTTCGGCACGGTTGAGGGAGACCCTTCCAAGACCTCTGATAATAACAGAAAGCTTTTGTACGGTTGGGATTCGGGCGGAACATCTGCCACCCTGTTGTCTGTTAATGGCACAACATTCTTTTTCGGTGCAGACAGCACCGCGTTTTCCTCCGATGGTCTTTCGGGTATATCGACAGATACTTACGAAAGCATTGTGATCACACAAAAGATTTCTATCGAGTATAATGCATATACTCAGCGCTATGATACCTTCAGAATACAGTATGCGATGAAAAACAACGGAACCTCTTCTGCAAGCCTGGGTGCCCGTGTTATGATCGATACTATGCTTGGATCGAATGACCAAGCTCCTTTCCGTATCCCGGGATATGGAAATGTTACTACTCAGAGAGAGTTCAGCGGCAACAGTATTCCGCAGAATTTTACTGTAATGGATAGCTTGACCAATCCTACAGTCGTTGCGAGCGGTACACTGTACACCAATTCCGCAAACGAAGATAAACCTGACATTGTGCAGTTCGCAAGATACGGAAATCTGTCAGGAAATACAACTTTTCATCCGAGTGTTTCTGCGGGTTCGGATATCGGCGACAGTGCTGTAGGTGTGTATTGGAATCCTGACAGTATTCCTGCAGGTGAAACGAGAACCTTCGGCTTCTATTACGGCATGGGAGATTTTGATCCCGGTGTGATCGAAGGAGATCTGAGTGCAGGTATTACAGCTCCTGCCGAGCTGCCGCTTACTGCTGATGAGCAGTCCTACCAGATGAATCCTTTTACGGTCGATACCAGAATTCAAAACGAGAAAAGCATGACCGTAAATGATGTACGTGTAACTATCACTCTTCCTCAGGGCTTGACTTTGCAGGACGGCAGCACAACAAGAACTCTTTCCGTGGCTTCTGGAGAAGAGAAGTCTGTACCATTTTCCGTTAAGGCTTCCGTTTTGTCCGTAGCGAAGACATACTCCTACAGTGTAAAGGTGGAATCTGCTGCGCTTGATGAGCCGATAACCTTTAATAAAACTATCGGTGTGCCTGCTGCGAAGTGCCTGCAGGTCATATATTCCGCAAACGGCGGTGAAGGTGCTGTGCCTGCAGATGCCGGCTTTTACCGTGGCGGCGACAACGTAAATGTGAAGTTTGACAGTATCCCCGAGAAGGACGGATACACATTCCTCGGATGGTCTAAGGACAATGATGCTGCGGTTCCCGAGTTTACAGCGGATGGAGCAAAGAGCTTCATTATCGGTACAAGTAATGTTACGCTGTATGCAATCTGGGAAAAGAATGCTGTTCACGTACATCAGTTCAACGAGGTATCGCGTACCGAGTCCGGATGTGACGTATACGGACAGGTCGTATATTCTTGCGAGTGCGGCGAGCAGAGGACCGAGGCGCTTGCGCCGAAGGGACATGATTACCGTATAACCGCACAGAAGGATGCTACGTGCACGACTGACGGATATACCGTTATGACCTGCGGAAACTGCGGAGATGTCAAGCGTCAGACCGAGGCGAGCCACGGACATGATTTCGGCGATGACAATGTCTGTGACAATTGCGGTTATGAAGTAGATACTCATACCCATAATTATACAACAAACGTTGTCGATCCCACATGTACGGCAATGGGCTATACCGTCTACACTTGTGATTGCGGATATTCCTACAGAGCGGATTACATAGAGCCGATGCTCCATGATTGGGGCGAAGGTACCGTTACCATTCATGCGAGCTGTACCGTTGACGGTCTTATGACCTACGAATGCCGCAATTGCGGTGCGGTGAAGACTTCCATTATTAAAGCGGCACACAGCTGGACAGAGACTGTGACCGTAGAGGCTACCTGTACAACTGACGGCTCTGTAAGCAAGAGCTGTACAGTCTGCGGCAAGGAAGAGACCGAGGTCATCAGTGCAGGACACAGATGGACGGACGTTTCCGTTGATGTACAGCCGGACTGTGAGAATCCGGGAACTAAGACCTCTACATGCTCTGTATGCGGCGTGACCGAGACCTTCGAGATCCCCAAGCTCGGACATAACTTTGTAGACGGAGTCTGCACCAGATGCGGAATAGGCTTTATTGATGTGGTCGCTCCCTCCGAGCACCCGATCTACGGTATGTACTTCGAGGTCGATGAGATCGTCTCCGACTACGGTCCCGAGCCTATCGATGAATACGGCGTAATGCTCGATTACAACGAGGGCGCAGACTTTGATAAGGTTGCTGTATATCTGACACAGGACGGTACGATGTGGAGAAGATGTATTGCGGCAAAGGGAAGCAATATTTCGCACGCTACATATGTTCCTTATCTTTCGTACGGCTCCGATATCAAATATACCGGACTTAACTCCCCCTGGATCAACACCTTCAGCCTGAGAGAAAACTCGGACGGCATCTGGTGCTACAGCAACTATACGACGATCGGAGTAAATCTGCAGGATGCAAACGGCAATCTGCTCCTTTCGCTCTACGATATCGGTCAGGCAGGTGCCCAGACCCGTATCTTTGATGATCTTGATGAAATGATCGCATGGCTTAACGACGATTCCGATCCTAACGTCACCGTCATCGGCAGCAATGTTGCAGCTTCGGGAGAAGAGATCGAGCTCGTTGTCAAGATAGAGGGATGCCCCGATGCTACCTCCTTCGGTATCGATGTTGATTATGATGAGAGCTTCGAGCTTGTGTCCGGAGAATGGCTCAAGTCTGATTCGGTTATAGCAAACTTCGATCATGCCACAAACAAGGGAGCGCTGGCTTTCTCTTCCGCATCGAATGCCAACGGAGAGATCTTCAAGCTTACGCTCAGAGCAAAGGAAGGCGTGTGCGATTTCCGTGACGTGAACATCAGAGTAATTGCGCAGAATTTCACCGAACAGATATTCGACCAGCAGGTGACACAGACCATATTTGTCGGCGGTTATACGGTAACCTTCAAGAACTATGACGGAAGCATCATTTCTCAGACGCAATATGCTCTCAACGCTCCCGTATCCGAGCCTGCTGTAAGTGTCACAAGACCCGCTGACGATGTATATACATACACGTTTGCAGGCTGGGACAGCGAGATCACGGCTTGTACCGGAGATAAGATATATACTGCGGTATATGACGAGACCTACATTGACTATACGGTAGTATTTGAAAACTGGAACGGAGAGACCATCTCCACCGAGACCTACCATTACGGAGATCCCGTCAATGCCCCCGCCGCTCCTTCTAAGGAAAGCGACAACGTATACACCTACAGCTTTGCGGGCTGGGACAGCGACGTTACCGCTTGCGGCGGAGACAAGGTATACAGGGCAGTATTTACCCCCGAATATATTGATTACACCATAGTATTCAAGAACTATGACGGAAGTGTCTTTGCGACAAAGACCTATCATTACGGCGATGCCATAACAGCTCCCGATGATATACCCGAGAAGCCTGAGGATGATATGTATACGTATACATTTGAGGGATGGGACGCTGAGCTTGGAGCATGCGACGGAGACGGTGAATATACCGCAGTCTTCACACCCGTGCTCAAGTACGTAGTAGGTGACGCGGACGGCGACGACATCGTAACCGATAAGGATGCGGTTCATCTATTGATGCACACATTCTTCCCTGATTTGTACCCGATCAATCAGCCGTGCGACTATGACGGTGACGGTGCTGTCACGGATGCTGATGCCGTATATCTGTTAATGCACACTTTCTTCCCGGATGTTTATCCGATAGGAGAATAAATAAACTACAAGGAGAAAACAAAAATGAAAAAACTGATTATGATCATGTCAACACTGCTGCTCATGGCAACCATGTGCATCGGTGCATTTGCCGACGGCTCTGCATCGATGTCGGGCGAAGGCTCGGTCACCGTGGGCGGTACGGTAGAATATACGGTAAGCGTCAGCGGATGCGAAAATGTCAGCTCAGCGAGCGTTGCCGTAACTGTAGGAAGCGGGCTTGAGGTCGTTTCCGGAACATGGCTCAAGAGCGGCATCATGCAGACCTTCGACATGAACACAAAGATGGGCGCGCTTGCATTCTCCGCTCCGTCCGATATCAACGGCGCAATATTCAAGTTCGTTGTCAAGGCAAACGCTGCATCTGCCAACGCACAGAATGTCAGCGTTGCTGTTACGGCAAGGAACGGCGCAACCACCGTAATGACCTCCACTGCCTCCAAGAGCGTTTCGGTAAACTGTGCATCTCACAGCTTTGGAGATTACGCAAAGGTAAATGACACTAACCACGCACGCACCTGTACTGCATGCGGATTCAGCGAGACCCAGGCGCATTCCTGGAACGGCGGAACGGTAACCAAGCCTGCAACCTGCAAGGAGACAGGAACCAAGGAATATACCTGCTCTGTTTGTAACGGTACCAAGACCGAGACTATAGACAAGACGAACGATCACAGCTTCGGCGCGTGGGCAGAGACCAAGGCACCCGGATGCGATACCAAGGGAACCGAGACCCGCACCTGTACCGTATGCTCTAAGGAAGAAACAAGAGACGTAGCCGAAAAGGGACACACCTTCGGCGCATGGACAGAGACCAAGGCACCGGGATGCGATACCAAGGGAACAGAGACCCGCACCTGTAGTGTATGCTCAAAGGAAGAGACAAGAGATGTAGCCGAAAAGGGACACGTCATGGGTACATGGACAGAGACCAAGGCTCCCGATTGCGAGAACAAGGGAAGCGAGAGCCGCAAGTGCGCTAATTGTACTCATACCGAGACAAGAGACGTTAAAGCACTCGGACATGATTTTGCTAACCCCACAGTAACAAAAGAGCCTACCTGCACCGAGACGGGAATAGAGAGCGGCAAGTGCAAGCGCTGCAACAAGGAAACTACCAACACTCTTCCCGCAAAGGGACATAAGTATGAGAATTACAAGGTCATCAAGGAAGCGACCTGTACAGCAGAGGGAACCAAAGAGGGAACCTGCAGCGTATGTAATGCAAAGACGAACGAGGCAGTTCCCGCAAAGGGTCACTCGTTTGACAAGGGCGTTGTAAAGAAGGAAGCGACCGCGACCGAGGACGGACTTAAGGTATACACCTGCACGGTATGTAATGAGACGAAGGAAGAGATCCTTCTCAAGATACCCGCGGTAACTACCTCCGCTCCCGAGACGACCAAGGCACCCGAGACCACCAAGACCCCCGAAAACACAGACAAGTCTGATGTACCCGATACAACAAAGCCTTCCGGTTCTGATGACTTCACCCCCATCACGTATGATGATGAAGATACCGATGATGAGGAAAAGGGCGGCAACATGGGACTTATCATTGCTATGGTGATCGTTGTGATCGCTGCAGCAGGTGTCGCTACTGCTATAGTGGTAATTAAGCTGAGAAGATAATTTCCGAATAACTGAAAAACAGGATGGGTCGACCGTCCTGTTTTTTTCTTTGCCGCGCAGAGGATCTCACGCAAATATCGGTAGGGTGTTACAGAGATGTAAAAAATTACCCGGCACTGTTGATTTTACGGCAGCTTTGTGCTAATATTATATTAGCGGTTATTCTTTGTATAATTTGTTTCTCTCTTACCGGGATATGGATTATTTATCAAAGAAAGAATATTATCATACTACGAAAGGAAGAATGACATGAAAAAATTACTCAGCCTTACACTCGCTGTCGTTATGGCTATCGGTGCCGCTTTGAGCAGCGGATATGCCTCGATCAATGCGAACGCGGCAGAGGATCTGATGGAAAGCGTTATTGGATCCGATGCACTGAGAACTATGGCTGACAGCGAGCGGACAGGAGATCCTGACGTGCTTGGTGCGGCAAAGGAGCGAATGGAAGTATTGCGCTCAGCTCTCGGACCGGATACACCTTCAACGCCTATTGAAAGCTGCATAGATCAGGCGCTCGAAAGCGCTTCGATCCCCTTGATGGCTTCCGTGGCGGGTTCAAACGCTGCTATGAATTATTCCGTGCTTGCTGACTACATAACCGATCACGCGGAAGAAACTATTGATGATTACCCTGCGATCGTGCATCCCGGTGTTGATGAGGATACAGGTTATATGTGGTTTTTTGCTGTTTCAAACAGAGGCGACTGCATCCGCTTTGAGTTCTTCTTAGGAAGCAGCAATCCTACTTTCGTTGGGATAACGACTTCCTTTGATCTGCGTGCGATTACACGCAACCTGGCGATATCGTCTTATCTCATATACTATTATAACGGCGAACCGGTAAGCGATGCCGGCACGAACTCGGTAAATATTGACAGAAACGAGCACTACAGAGGTAAGCAGTACAATCTCAGACCAACGGGCAGCTTTTTTACAGCAGAAGAATTTCGACTCGCTTTTGACCTGACCTTCAATCTTATATGCGATTATTATGATGTCGCATTGTTTGACATGAACGTATACGGTCTGTCAGCTCTTGGCTTTTCAAAATATGACGGCTACGGTCCTAAGGTGTGCGATGCTCTTGACGATCATCTTGGCACAAGAATAAAGACAGACGAATACCCCGCCACATGTACTTCTGACGGATATACCGGAAATGTGCGGTGCTCGTACTGCGGCAGTGTGTACGAAAGAGGAACCGTAATACCGAAGACAGGTGAGCATAGCTTTGTCGGGGACTGCGATCCGAATTGTGACGGGTGCGGTCTTTATCGAGACGTAACGGCAGAGCATACCTACGATTCCGAATTTGATTCAAAATGTAACACGTGTGGTTTTGTGCGAGAGGTTGCAGAGAAGCTTACAGCGAAAAAGCCTAATCCTCCGCTCTTGATGAAAAAGTCGTACAGCACAGTCGCACTCGCTCCGAGAGACGGCTATGAATACAGCCTTGACGGTGAGACCTGGCAGGATTCAAACATTTTTGAGGGCTTGTCGCTCGATACCGAATATACATTTTATCAGAGGATCGCAGAGACCGAGGACACATATGCGAGCGAGACGAGCACGGCACTTACCGTAAGGATATTGCCCAAATCCTCCTGCTCGGTCGTTCCCGTACAGCCGATAGTTAATGATTATAACAGCATCACGATCTCGCTTGTACATCTTGAGGGCTATGAGTACAGCCTGGACGGCACAAGCTGGCAGCTTTCCCCTAACTTTATATTGCTCGAACCGAATACGTCCTATACTGTATATCAGCGAGTAAGGGAAACTGCATATGAGCTGGCGAGCGAAGCTACCTCAGTAACCGTAAAAACCACGGTTGCAGGTGTTACTACTGCGGATAATTTCGATAGGATAGCGGAATATGTTATTCTATCCGCCAATGATGAGGATGTCGACGGCTATCCGTCTACCGTGGACTATTTCGAGGGAAGCGGTACTTATTTCTGGGTTTATTCTATCACGAACAGAGGCTCATTTTTGCGTTTCGAGGTTTTCTGTGGCAATACAAAATCGACGCATGTGGGCTCGATCACTTCTTTTGACCTACACAGAAACAGTAAGATTCTTAACATATACTCTTTAATGTTTTATATGTATGAAGATGAGATCGCAGATGCGGTTGAGGTTTCAGGATCGATAGATCGCTCAACTCATGAAGTAGATGATCTGTATAACACAAACCCAAGCGGCACCTACATTACCGCAGAGGATTTTCGGGACAACTTTAATTTAATGTTTACCGACCTTTGCGCGTTTTATGACCGTATTCTATATGATCTCGGCACAGGCGGACTTGAGGGCGTTGGATTTCTTGCTTATGAAGGATTGGGAGCCAAGGTCTGCGACCCTGCTACCGGTTACCATTCGGGAAAGCACGTTGAAAGAACTGCGCGTCCGGCAGGGTGTGTTGTCGACGGCAAAAACGCTGCCGTCTATTGTTCGCACTGCGACATCAAGATCAGCTCCGGAGGTACTCTGAGATGCAAGGGCGCTCACACCTACGATAATGACTGCGACACGGATTGTAATGTTTGCGCAGAGCAGAGAATAACAGAGCATCAGTATTCCTCGGAATGCGATGATACCTGCAACAGCTGTTCTTTCGTCAGAGAAGTCAACACCGCGCACGTTTATGACAGCGAGTATGATATGGAGTGCAACTGCTGCGGATATACGGTGTCGGGGGATATCAACGGAGCTCCCTACAACAGCCTTCTTTATTTCATTGATGGAGGAGAAGTAAAGATCGTCGGCTGCACCGATACCGCAACGTCGGTAATTATACCCGAAAAGATCGCAGGCTATCCCGTGACAGGAATAGGTGCTAAGGCGTTCAATGACTGCACCGCTCTCGAGAGCCTCACGATCCCCGCAAGCATCGTCTATATAGAAGAAGGTGCCTTTGACGACTGCAACAAGATAGAAAACGTGTATTTCGGTGGAACAGAGGAGCAATGGAACGCTCTCGAAAACAAGCCCGAGTACACGAATGTGACCTTCAATTATGTTCCTCCCTATGTTCCCGGTGAGCTTGACGGAGTTGAAGGTGTGACCGATGCCGATGCTGTGTATCTGTTGATGTACACCTTCTTCGCGGAGGCTTACCCGATCGACCAGCCCTGTGACTTTACGGGAGACGGAGCGGTCACGGATGCTGATGCTGTGTACCTTCTTATGCACACCTTCTTCCCGGAAGCATATCCGATAGCTTAAACGGGACAATTCATGCGGTACAAAACAGCCCGCATTACCTGTGATACTGCGTTATCATAACAAAAGAATTTCCAACATAAAAAAGCGCTCACGGCAGCTTTGCCGTGAGCGCTTTTCTCTGCGTAAGAAAACAGCATATCCGTCAGCCTTGGCTGACGGATATGCTTGCAGCTGTTGTATTTTGGTTTACGAAATATACTCTCTTACTCTCAGCCTTACACCTGCTTTGCCGGCTATGGCTTGGCAGGCGGTTATATCCTCTTCGGACAGAAAACCGCGGACTACAGAGAAAGCAACGTCGGGGACGTATTTTGCCACGTTATGAGCAAAGGTAAGCATAGCGGTGTATGCATCCTCTCCGTATACCGAATGGCACACGTCCTGATATTTTTTCGCATCTGCGGAGTTGAGGCTGATGGATATCGAGTCGAGCAGACCCTCGAACATTGCCGAGGTATCCTTGCCGTATATGAGGTCTGCCTGACCGTTTGTGTTGAGGCGTATCTTTACGTGGGGAAGGGAGGTTCTGACACCCTTGCACACCCAAAGCATATCCTCAAGCCGGCAGGTAGGCTCACCGTAGCCGCAGAAGACGAGTTCTGCGTAGTCTTCTTTTTCAAAGGCGGTGAGGATATCCTCAAGCACCTCTTCCTTTTTCGGCTCGCGCTCGAGCCACAGGGGATCCGAGCCGTACGCACCCTCGCCGTTATTGCGGATGCAAAAGTCGCAGGCGTTGGTGCATTGGTTGGTCATATTTACGTAGAGTCCGTTTCCGACCTTGTAGGTGATAGTCATGGGGATTTTCCTTTCTTGCCATGTTCGTTAATAGCCGCCGCGCAGATCCTTTGGTCACTGCGTTCCCTCGAGGATGACAGCGCGGTAGGTGGAGTTTACTTCACACCGAAGAAGCGCTTTGCGTTCTCCGTGGTGATATCTGCCATCTCATCGGGTGTTTTCCCGAACAACTCAGCGAGCATAGCGCAGGTGTAGCAGAGGTAGCCCGAGTGGTTGGTCTCGCCTCTGTGAGGAACGGGAGTAAGGTAGGGGCAGTCGGTTTCGATCATGATTCGGTCGAGCGGAATAGTTTCCGCTACCGAGCGAAGCGTAGTTGCGTTTTTGAACGTAATTACGCCGGTGAAGGATATATAATAACCGAGCGCCATCATCTCTCTTGCGCTTTCCGCACTGCCCGAATAGCTGTGAAGAACGCCAACCACGCCGGGGTGGCTTTTTAGCATCTCAAGTGTGGGTCCGTGTGCGTCTCTGTCGTGGATAACTACGGGGATGGCGTGCTTTGCGGCGAGCTTCATCTGAGCGTCAAACCACTTTTTCTGACACTCTCTGTCGGTATCGTCATAATGAAAGTCGTATCCGATCTCGCCGAGAGCGACGCATTTGCCTTCATGCTTGCCCTCGAGAATTATTTCTTCAAGCTCCGAGAGAGCGGCGTCCATATCCTCGTATTTATATGTGTCGCAAGGGTGCACGCCTGCGGCGAAGTACATCCCCTCATACTCGCGCGACATTATAAATGCAGCCCGGGAGGATTCTATATCCCAGCCGATATTGTTTACAGCACATATATCACCGTCATAGAGACGTGCGAGGAGGGCGGCAGTACCGCCCTCGAACTCTTCGTCAAATCTGTGATTGTTGTAATGTGCATGTGTGTCGTAGAGCTTGTGCGTCATCTTATTCTGTCTCCGAGAGGAAAGTCGGATCGTAGCCAT
>JAZMZS010000174.1:0-10265 GCA_045586105.1 Eubacteriales bacterium
TACTGTTTGCGTGCGGAATTGATGATATGCACCGCAAGCGGCTGATGATATGCACGGCTGTGCCGTGATGAGATGCAAGGACGGCTGTGCCGTCCTTGATGATATGCCAAGCCTGCGGTTTGGATAAAAAAATACCATCGCAAATGCGATGGTATTTTGGTGGAGACAGCAGAACTCGAATCTGCGACCCCTTGCATGTCAAGCAAGTACTCTAACCAACTGAGCTATGCCTCCGTACCCGAACATTATACTACACGCCGGGCGGTTTGTCAATAGCAAAAATCAAAAATTCGGAGAAGCACCGTTATGATGCTTCTCCGATCTGAAATATGCTCCTGTTATCAGATAAGACCCATTATGAAGACAGCGACGATGATCAGGGGAAGCACGTACTTCACATAAGGCTTGATCCAGCGGGGAAGACCGATACCGCGCTCGCCTGTGTTTACCTCGTTGATAAAGTTATCCCAGCCCCAGCCGTAGCGTGTGGTGCAGAAGAGAACGTAAATAAGGCTTCCTACAGGCAGCAGCAGATTTGAAACGGCAAAGTCCTCGAGATCCATTATGCCCTTTCCAAACAGAGAAACGTCCGACAGCAGCGTGAAGCCGAGTATGCAGGGCATGGAAAGAGCGAGCATGAGCGCTATGTTGATGAGTGCCACCGTACGTCTCTTGAGCTTTGTGAGCTCGAGCCAGAAGGACATGATGTTCTCAAACACGGCAATGACCGTCGAGAGCGCCGCAAAGAGCATGAACAGGAAGAACAGCGAGCCTATCAGCCTGCCTCCGGGCATACGGTTGAATATGCTCGAGAGGGTGGTCATGAGGAAGGAAGCACCGACGCTTCCCGCATCCGCGGTCTGACCGTTATTGTATGTGAAGCAGGCGGGGAATACGATCAGTCCCGCCGTGAGTGCTACGAAGGTGTCAAGAGATACTATCGTTACAGCCTCGCCGAAGAGCTTTCTGTCGCGACCTATGTAGCTTCCGAATATTGCGATAGAGCCGATTCCGATAGACAGGGTAAAGAACGCCTGTCCCATCGCCGCCGACACGACCGTGGCAAAGCCCGCCTCCTTTGCATTTTCAAAGGAAGGAATGAGATAGAACTTCAGTCCCTCGGCTGCTCCCGAGAGGGTGCAGGAGTAGATTGCGAGTGAAACGAGCAGAGCGAGCAGCGCTACCATCATCACCTTGGTGATCTTCTCGACGCCCTTGACAAGACCGAGAGAGCAGACACCGAAGCATACGATAACAACAGCCGCCATAGCGCCCGTGACGAGAGGAGTGTTCGTTGCTATACTGCCGAAGACCTCACCGAGCTCAGCTGCGCTCTTGTACTGCAGGATATCGCCCGTCAGATATTTGAAAAGATAGATGAGCATCCATCCCGATATCGTCGTGTAGAACATCATCAGAAGGTAGTTGCCGCCTATCCCGAGGTATTTTGCGAGGTGCCACTTCTGTCCCTTTTTCTCGAGCGTGTCGAAGGAGGAGGCGATCGAGCGCTGGGAAGCACGTCCGACAGCAAGCTCCACCGTCATTATGGGCAGACCGAGCAAAAGCAGAAATGCTATGTAGAGCAGTACAAACATCGCGCCGCCGTAAGTTCCCGTGATTATCGGAAAGCGGTAGACGTTACCGAGACCGATCGCACAGCCCGCGCTTATCAGGATAAAGCCGAGCCTGCTTGAGAATTTTTCTCTTTGTTGCATGATATTGTCTCCTTTTAAAAAAGCAAATGATTTATTTACAATAAGCAAACGGTCGCACGTCCGCAATAGATCACAGGCGTACCTGCCCCTTGTTTTTATATTCCTTGACAACGCATATCGGTCTTTGCTTGCCCTGGATGTAGATACGCGAGATGTATTCGCCGAGAATGCCGAGACAGAGCAGCTGTATTCCGCCGATAAGGAGAGTGAGAACGATGATCGTCGCATAGCCCTCTACGGCAATTCCCCAGACGAGCTTTTGCACTACCACGAATATCATATACCCCAGCGACAGCGCTGCCATCACGCTTCCCACAAATGATGCGAGCTTGAGCGGGAAGGTGGAGAAGGATACGATACCGCCCAGCGCGTATTTCATCAGCTTTCCAAATGACCAGGTGCTCTTTCCCGCATGCCTTTGCTCGGCGCTGTACGGGATGTAATAGGTCTCAAAGCCCACCCAGGAGAATATCCCCTTCATGAAGCGGTGGCATTCGCCCACCGAGAGAATGGCATCGCGCACGCCCGAGCGGAAGGTACGGAAGTCGCTTGCCCCCTCCCTGAAGTTGATGTCGCACATGCGGTTTATCAGCTTGTAAAAGGCGGATTTGCATCCTGAGATGAATTTTGACTCGCGGCGGCTCTCCTGGTAGGCGCACACAACGTCGAGATCGGGATTGTTATCAAGAAGATCCACCATTTCGAGCACCGTCTCGGGGCGCTGCTGCAGGTCCGTGTCTATAATTGCGGTGTATTCACCCTCGGCACGGCACAGCCCCGCGTACATTGCCGCCTCCTTGCCGAAGTTACGGGAAAAATTGACCATCTTGAGGTTTTTGTCCGAGCTCTCGAAAATTTCGGAAAGCACCTGCCAGGTGTCGTCGCGGCTTCCGTCGTTTACGAAAACAAGCTCGTAATCCGCCACCTTGCCATCAAGCGCGCTAATGCACGCATCGTAGAAGGCGCGTATATTTTTGCCCTCGTTGTAGCATGGGCAAACGAGTGAGAGTTTCATGCTTGACCTCGAAAAAACGATTATATTTATCTTATTATACCCGAACAGAGAGGAAAAAGCAACACTGCATGCCAAAAAATGTTGATTTTAGAGCGCACGGGTGATATAATTCAGTTAAGAGCACCGATGCTCCTGCGGCGCGCGATATGTTTGCTTGCGCAAACGTGAAGGAAGCTTTTCGTTTGCACGAAGTGCAGCATCACCTACGGCAAAGCCGTAACATCATCGGGCGAAGCCCACATCATTTGTCCGCAGGACAACATCGTTTGTTCGAAGAACAACGCCGCCCCCGCTGACGCAAAAAATCCATTCCCGATCAAGGAGAACTATATATGAAGCTGACCGATATTTTTTCACGCGATACACTTTCTCTTTCATTTGAGGTGTTCCCGCCAAAGACCGACAGCGCATTTGACACGGTAAAGCACGCGACCGAGGAGATAGCAAAGCTGCGCCCCTCGTTTATGAGCGTTACCTACGGCGCGGGAGGCGGAACCTCCCGTTATACCCTCGATATTGCCAAAAACATAAAGCACACCTACGGAGTACCGACCCTTGCGCATCTTACCTGTGTGTCATCCACGAGAGAGACCGTGCGGGAGAAGATCACCCGTATGCACGAGGCGGGAATTGAAAACGTGATGGCGCTGAGAGGAGACCTTACGCCCGAGCTTGAGAAAAGCGACAGATCTGGATGGGCTTACCGCCATGCGATCGATCTAATACGCGACATCCGTGAGAGCGGGGCGGACTTCTGCATCGGTGCGGCTTGCTACCCCGAGGTGCATCCCGAGTCATCGTGTCAGGCAGAGGATATCCGATATCTGAAGGAAAAGGTGGATGCGGGCGCTCAGTTTTTGACCACCCAGATGTTTTTTGACAACAATCTGCTCTACAATTTCCTCTACAAGATACGCGAGGCGGGAATAACCGTTCCCGTGATACCCGGTATCATGCCCATCACAAGGGGAAATCAGGTCGAGAGGGCGGTGAAGCTCTCGGGCTCGTTTATGCCGGTGCGCTTCAAGAGCATCGTTGACAAATTCGGCTCGGACCCCGCAGCCATGCTGCAGGCGGGCATTGCTTATGCGACCGACCAGATAATCGACCTGTATGCGAACGGCATCACCAACGTTCACGTTTATTCGATGAACAACCCCGCCGTAGCCGAGAAAATACAGGCAAATCTTTCCGACATAATAAAGAAGGCGGACTGACAGAAAATAGAAGCGGCAGGCTGAGAGGCGTGCCTACAGGAGCAAAAGATATGAATATCAAGGAATACTTAAAAGACCGTATACTCATCCTCGACGGAGGAATGGGAACTCTTTTGCAGAGCAGAGGTCTCGGAGCGGGAGAAGCACCCGAGGGGTGGAGCGTCTCGCATCCGGAGCAGATAACAGATATCCACCGTGCGTATCTCGAGGCGGGCGCGGATGTCATCAGCACAAATACCTTCGGGGTAAATGCGCTTAAATATAAAAAAGCCGAGATACACGCGCTCGTGTCGGGTGCCGTCAGGTGTGCGAGAGAAGCGCAGAGGGCGCATGCTGACAGACCGAGCTGGGTGGCTCTCGATATCGGACCCACGGGAAAAATGCTTGCCCCGTTTGGAGAATTGGAGTTTGAGGATGCGGTGGAGGCGTTTGCCGAGACCGTCCGCGCGGGAGCGGAGTGCGGGGTCGATCTTATTTTTATAGAAACGATGTCGGACAGCTATGAGGCAAAGGCGGCATTGCTTGCGGCAAAGGAAAATTCGCAGCTTCCCGTGTTTGTATCCTGCGCATACGGCGAGGACGGAACGCTCATGACGGGCGCTTCTCCCGAGGCTGTGGTCGCTATGCTTGAGGGAATGGGAGCGGATGCTGTCGGCGTGAACTGCTCCCTCGGTCCGCGGGCGCTCGGCTCGGTCGTGCGCAGATATCTTGCCGCCGCATCCGTGCCCGTTATTCTGAAGCCGAACGCAGGACTGCCCCGCTGCGATTGCGGGTGCACCGTGTATGACGTGACTGCGCGCGAGTTTGCGCTCGAATGCGCGGAGCTTGTCCGTGCGGGAGTGAGGATCGCGGGCGGCTGCTGCGGAACGACCCCCAAATATATATCCGCGCTCTCGGACGAGGTAAGGAGCATCGCGCCCGTTGACACAGAGGACCGCGGGCGTACGGTCATCAGCTCATACACGCATGCGGTGGAGTTCGGTGATGCTCCCGTGCTTATCGGAGAGCGCATCAATCCCACAGGCAAAAAGCGCTTCAAGGAGGCGCTTCGCACCCGTGACATCGGATACATTCTCGGAGAAGGTATATCCCAGGCGGAGAGGGGCGCTCAGGTGCTGGACGTGAACGTGGGACTTCCCGGGATCGACGAGGCGGAAATGCTTTCTTTGGCGGTTCGGGAGCTTCAGGCGGTGTGCGATCTGCCCCTCCAGATAGATACCTCCGACTATGAGGCAATGGAGCGGGCTCTCAGACTGTACAACGGAAAGCCGCTGATAAATTCGGTAAACGGCAAGGCAAGCTCAATGGCACATGTTTTTCCGCTTGCCAAAAAGTACGGAGGCGTCATCATCGCCCTTACTCTCGACGAGGACGGAATTCCCGAGACGGCAGAGGGCAGAGTTGAAATAGCGAAAAAGATACTTTCCGAGGCGGAAAAATACGGTATCGGCAAGAAGGATCTGATCTTCGATCCGCTCGCCCTCACGGTATCCGCCGACAACAACGCGGCAAAGCAGACCCTGCGCGCTGTCGAAATGATAACGAACGAGCTCGGAGCGCATACGTCTCTCGGAGTGTCGAACGTTTCCTTCGGCTTGCCCGCGCGTGACAGGGTGAATTCGGCATTCTTCACGCTTGCACTCGGGAAAGGACTGTCCGCCGCTATCATAAATCCGTATTCGATCGAGCTCATGAGCGCATATCACGCTTATCTTGCTCTTTCGGGACTTGACAAGAACTGCGCGGATTATATCGCATTTGCTGCGGACCTTCCCTCGGACACCCCTGCTTCACAGGTGCAGGGCAGGCAGAGCGCGGCTGTTCCGACAGGCTCGAGCCCGCTGCAGGGAGCGGTCATACGCGGAATGAAGGAAAGTGCATATTCTCTCTCACGCGAGGCGTGTGCAATCCGAGATCCGCTCGAGGTGATAAACGCCGAGATCATCCCCGCTCTCGATGCGGTTGGTGCGGCGTTTGAGAAAAAGACACTGTATTTGCCCGCCCTGCTCATGGCTGCGGAAGCGGCAGGTGCGGCATTCGAGGCGGTAAGAGAAGCCGTCCCCGAGGGTGCGGGAGAGAGAAAGTATCCCGTGGTGCTTGCCACCGTCAAGGGAGATATCCATGATATCGGCAAGAACATCGTGCGCCTTCTTCTCGGGAACTACGGCTACGAGGTGCATGATCTCGGCAGGGACGTTCCGCCCGAGACGATAGTCGGCGAGGTCAAGCGCACTCACGCGCCCTTGGTCGGACTTTCCGCGCTTATGACTACCACGGTCCCCGCAATGGAGCAGACCATACGCCTTCTGCGAGAGCAGGCGCCCGAATGCAGGGTAATGGTCGGAGGCGCCGTTCTCACAGAGGAATATGCCGCCATGATAGGAGCGGACAAATATGCCCGCGATGCCATGGAGAGCGTCAGATACGCAGAAAGCCTCGGCGCGCAGGGCACCGAAGGTGAGTGAAGGTAAGTAAGAAGTAAGAGGGAAGAAGTAAGAAGTAAGGAGGATTTTCGCTTGAGCGAAAATCGAATTTATTGTAAAAGAAGCGAGCTCGCTGAATAGTAGCGGTGACGGGAAATAAGCAAGCGAGAGCGAGCTTGGGACATTGCTGTAAGCATCCCGCTACGTCAGTAACGCACAAAGAAAGGTTTTACCTTTACCCATTCGTAAAGGTTTTTGAAGAGGGGTTACGGGGAGAAGCTTTTCTCAAAAAGCTTCTCCCCGCCCGTCCCCGTCCGTATCCCGCCTCTTCCGTCTTCTCTCAAAACAGACGCAAAAAAAGCAAGTCATCGGACTTGCTTTTTCTTTTATATTGGTTTTTGGTTCGTTTGAAATCAAAGCACACAGGAGAGAAAATCGCGTGTTCTCTGCTCCTTGGGGTTGGAGAATATCTCCTCGGGGGTTCCTTCCTCGACGATAACGCCGTCCGACATAAACACGACTCTGTCGGCAACGTCGCGCGCAAAGCCCATCTCGTGCGTTACGACGACCATCGTCATACCGCCGTCGGCAAGCTCGCGCATTACCTGCAGTACCTCTCCGACCATCTCGGGGTCAAGTGCGGAGGTAGGCTCGTCAAAGAGCATGATGTCGGGCTTCATTGCAAGCGCGCGTGCGATCGCAACACGCTGCTGCTGACCGCCCGAAAGCTGCTTCGGGAATGCATCCGCCTTGTCGGAAAGACCGACGCGCTCGAGCAGAGCCATAGCCGTCTCCTTTGCCTCGTCCTTGGTCATGAGCTTGAGATCGACGGGAGCCATCATGATGTTCTCAACTACGCTCAGATGAGGAAAGAGATTGAACTGCTGGAAGACCATGCCGATCTTCTGGCGTACCTTGTTTATATCGATACCCTTTTTGGTGATCTCGTGGCCGTCCACGATGATAGTTCCCTTAGTTGCTTTTTCAAGCTTGTTAAGGCATCTGAGGATGGTCGATTTGCCCGAGCCCGAAGGACCGATCAGACATACGACCTCACCGTCCTCGACCTGGAAGTTGATCCCGTTGAGTACCTCAAGCTCGCCGAACGACTTGTATAAGTCGATTACATCAACCTTTGTTGCCAACGTCAAGTCTCCTTTCTATCATTCTGATCAGTGCTGAGAGAATGGAAATAATGATAAGGTAAGCAATACCTATCATGATATATGTAGCGAAATATTTAAATTCCTTCGCCGCATAGAGATTACCCTTGAGAGTGATCTCCTCGAGAGCAATAATGGATGCGAGCGAGGAGTCCTTGAGCGTGATGATGAACTGATTGCACAGCGAGGGAACCGAGATCTTGAACGCCTGAGGAAGGATGACCTTGATCATAGCGCGGCCCTTGGAAAGACCGAGCGATCTTGCCGCCTCCATCTGTCCCTTGTCTATAGCGGAGATACCGCCTCTGAATATCTCGGAAATGTATGCTCCTGCGTTCAGTCCCAGAGTAATAGTCGCCGACATGAAGGGAGGGAAGCTGAATCTGGCACCTGTCAGCGCTCTGACGACCTCGGGCACACCGAAGTGTATGAGAAACAGCTGAACGATAAAAGGCGTGCCTCTGATGATCCAGACGTAGAATTTGGATATCCACTTCAGGGGCTTGACCTTTGACAATCCTGCAAGGCAGGAGAGCAGACCGATCACGACTGCGAGCAGCAGAGATACGATGGTGACCTCGATGGTCGTCAGCATACCCTGTGCCAGTAGTTTTATAACTACGTCAAATTTAAAACCTTCAAACAAACCCATAATAACGAAACCTCATAAAACGCAATTCAAAGGGGAGCCGTGTAACTCCCCTTTGGATCGATGAATGCTGACTAAGATTACTTGGTCTTGATGTACTTATCGAGGATCTCCTGGTACTTGCCGTTTGCCTTGATGTTCTTGAGACCCGCATTGAACATTTCGACGAGCTTGTCATTGCCTGCGCCCTTCTTAACAGCAAAGCCGTAGGAAGAGCCCTTCTCCATGTCGGTAACCATCTTCAGACCGTTACCCTTGGAGATACCGTAACCCATAACGGGGTAGTCCTCGAAGCATGCAACAGCGTTGCCGTTCTTGACTGCCTGGTACATCGTGCCGGAATCCTCGTAGGTCTGAACGGTAAAGCCGTAAGTGTCCTTGATAGAATCGGCGAAGTCCTGACCCTCGGTGCCGTTCTTTACAGCTACGGTCTTGTCCTTGAGATCAGCGTAGCCCTTTACATCGTTGTTGTCAGCTGCGATAGCCATAACAACACCGCTGTCATAGTAAGGATCGGAGAAGTTGAACTTCTCCTTTCTCTCTTCATTGATAGACATGCCTGCGATGACTGCATCTGCAGCACCGGTCTCAAGAGCGGTAACAGCCGCCTTGAATCCGAGAGGCTGGAGATCGTACTTGAAGCCCTGGTCAGCTGCAATAGCCTCGAGGAGCTCGATGTCGATACCAACGTACTTGCCGTCGTCACCCATGAACTCAAAGGGAGCAAAGGTCGTATCTGTTGCGATGATGTACTTGTCGCCCGATCCGCATGCGGGGAAGCAAGCGAGAACGAACACCATAGCGAGTGAAAGCGCTAAAAGCTTGATTACTTTCTTCATTTTGAGTAATCCTCCGTAAAAAAAATATATCTTATTCTAACACAAAAAAACCGCCGTGTCAATAAAAACTCGAGCGGTATTTTTGAAAAAACAGTGGAATTTGCAATTTGCAAGAAGAAAATGTTGCAATTTTGCCCAAAAACGCCGTTTTTTCGGCATTTTTGCAGGAAAAGATAAGATTTTGCAAGTTGCGAAACTTCATTATTTACAATTCGTTCACAATTCGCGGACGCATTTTAATGCAAAATTATACGAGATCAGCCTAAAAATACACCCTTGACGAATATCCATATGCCGATAAAGATCAGTATCGCCCCTCCGAGGATAGCCGCCTTGCCCGAGAGCTTGGTGCCGACCTTCTTGCCAAGCATCAGTCCGCCCATACAGATAAAGAAGGTGAGCACGCCGATGATAAGACAGCACAAGAGTGCCTCGGGCAGAGTGTAGCTGTCTATTCCGAAGCCGACCGAAAGCGCGTCGATCGAGGTTGCCACGCCCTGCACGAGAAGCCCCGCAATTCCCACGGGAGGAACCTCGTCGTCCTCGTCCTTGTTGGTGATGCCCTCATAGAGCATTTTTCCGCCGATAAACGCGAGCAGAACGAGCGCAATATACGGGATAGCGACCGAAAACGCCTCGAAAAAGTCCTTCAGACAGCAGACGAAGAACCATCCCGCAAAAGGCATAAGAAACTGAAACAGAGAGAATACTCCCGCAACGCCGCACATGCGCGCGCGCTTCATCTTCGGCTCGTGCAGTCCGTTTGCGAGGGATACCGAGAAGGCATCCATTGCGAGCGAAACGCCGAATGCCGCCGCCGTGACGATAAATCCGAGTGTGATGTTCATGTCTTAAACCTTTCTGTATATATAAATATCAAAGTCGAGCACCGTTGTGAGCCTGTCGAGCGAAAGAAGCTTCTTCTGTGCCTCGATACCCGTTTTGTAGCAGTACGGTGTCATCATGTAGAGAGCGCGTATAAGCTCGGGGGTGTCGAGCGTGATCTCGTATGAAACGTTGCGCACCTCTACCTGCTCCAGATGCTTTGGCAGATCGGCTCTGTCCGAATTTTCCCGCACCTGCTCATAGAGGACGGATTTCAACCCCTCGAGGTGATGCACGCCCGCACAGCCGAGCACGAGCAGACCGCCCACCTTTAGTATCCTTGTGTATTCCTCCTCGGCGCACGGGGCAAAGATGTTCGTGACACAGTCAGCCGTGCCGTCGGCTATGGGGAGAGAATA
>JAZMZS010000175.1:0-7303 GCA_045586105.1 Eubacteriales bacterium
CAACGGTAAGAACCTGTGTCTGACCTCTTGTAAAGAGACCCGAACCGTGTGTTCTGGGAAGAATGTCAACCTCAGCCGAAAGACCTCTGATCTGGTTCATAGCTCTTCCGTCAACACGTTTCTTTTCAACGAGAAGCCAACGGCGAACGATCTTCTTCTGGATCTTGTAGATGAGCTCGTCCATAATAGACTCGATCTCAGGATATTCCTCGCTAAACTGTGCTACGATAGCGTCGGTTATCGGAACTACCTTTTCGTCTCTTACGTTCTTGTCGTCGGTATCGAGTGCTTCCATCATATCCTTTTCGCAGAAAGCAAATACCTTGTCAAACATATCGTGATCAAGCTCGCAAGAGGGGTAATCGAACTTGGGCTTGCCGATCTCGTCAACTATAGCGCTTATGAACTCAAGAAGATCCTTGATCTCTCTGTGAGCGAGCATAATAGCGTCGTACATAGTCTGGTCATCGACCTCGTTAGCTCCCGCCTCGATCATAACGACCTTTTCCTTGGAAGCTGCAACGGTGAGCTGGAGATCGCTCTTCTTCTGCTCAGCTTCGGTGGGGTTAACAACGAACTTGCCGTCAACAAGACCGATGAAAGCTCCGCCTATCGGACCGTTCCACGGGATATCGGAGATAGAAAGAGCGACAGACGCACCGATCATAGCGGTGATCTCGGGCGAGCAGTCATAGTCTGCCGAGAGAACGGTAAGAGAAAGGTTAACGTCATTTCTCAGGTCCTTGGGGAAGAGAGGACGGATAGGACGGTCGATAACACGTCCCGTAAGAATAGCCTTTTCGGTAGGCTTGCCCTCACGCTTGAAGAAGGAGCCGGGGATCTTGCCGACAGCGTAAAGTCTTTCCTCGTAATCAACCGAAAGAGGAAGGAAATCGATGCCGTCGCGGGGCTTCTCGGAAGCGGTAGCGCAAGCAAGAATGGTGGTGTCGCCGTAACGGACTACGCAGGAGCCGTTAGCGAGGCCTGCGACCTTGCCCACCTCAACGGTGAGAGGTCTGCCCGCAAAGGTATAATGGAATACCTTGTGGTTAGGGAACGAAATAGGGGTAGAAATAGAAAGTTCTGCCATTTTTTTAACCTCCGTTATTTTTTATTGTGAGGTACAAACGGTTTAGCACTTAAATACCGGCGCGCGCGCGTGCCGGTATTTAACTGCTAAAGCCGAATGTACAAATACTAACGTAAATGATTGGGGAACGTCGGGGATTATCGGGGATTATCGGGGCGTAGCGAAGCCTTCCCCAGCGGGGAAGGTGTCTGCGAAGCAGACGGATGAGGAGAGCCGGAAAGTTGCCGAATGGATAGTGGCACAGAGCGTCATTACCTTTACTTCAACATTCTTTACCAATCAATTTGACTCTCTTCAAGTCCGATATGCTCGAGAATATCGAGGCATACCCCTCTGAAATTCTTTTTTACCTGTATGTTTGTGTATCTGAGAACAGTGACACCTAATTGATATAGGGTATCATCCCGTTCTCTGTCCGCTTCTCTGTGTTCTTCCTCTCCGTGCTGTGAGCCGTCAAGCTCTATTACGATTCGGTGTGATGCGATATAAAAATCAACTATATACGAACCGATATTCTTTTGACGGTTGACCGTTACGGGAAGCTTTTTGAGAAAGTCATACCAAAGACGCTTTTCTTCTTTGGTCATATTTTTTCGCAAGGTTTGTGCGGTGTTTACGAGTGATTTGTCATATTTGTATATCATGTTGTTTTCACATTAGAGCCTTGAGTTATGGATAATGGTATTCTCTGCCGCTACCCCTACTCGTTCATCCCGGCTCTCCGCGGTCAAAAACATAGTCGCACTACTCGGGCAAAGGATTACCCTCGTATTGCTCGTTGTTTTTTTCTCTCCGCGTCATCCCTTCATCGCCGTTTAGGCGCGGGATGCCACGGAGCATCCAATGTTTTGCTTCGCAAAACATTCCCCCCTTCCCCGCTGGGGAAGGCTTTGAACGCAAAAGATTCAAGTGAAAAAGGGAGCGTTTCCGCTCCCTTTGTTACCTTGCCTGTCGGCGGAAATTACTTACGGATTCCGAGCTTCTCGATGATTGCGCGGTATCTCTCGATATCCTTCTTCATAAGGTAGCCGAGAAGGTTTCTTCTGTGTCCGACCATCTTGAGAAGTCCGCGGCGGCTGTGGTGGTCCTTTGCGTTGACCTTGAGATGCTCGTTGAGAGAGTTGATGCGGTAGGTAAGAACCGCGATCTGTACCTCGGGAGATCCCGTGTCGCCCTCGTGAGTAGCGTACTTTTCGATAATTTCCTGCTTGATTTCCTTAGTCATCATTTTTCTTCACCTCATATAAAATATTCTTCGTATTTCCCCGCTATCCCCAGTGACCGGCAGGGTGAAGAGACGCTTTGCGCCCTTTTCGCCAAATACCGAGAATACGGCTCATACTTTGGTAGTATAACATATGTTTTTGCGTTTGTAAAGAGTTTTCCTGAAAATTTTTTCAATATTGTTTGGGGAAGGCAACGCTTCGCTTATCCCTCGCTACTTTTATAATAAACTTGATCTTCGCACAAGCGAAGATCCTCCTTACTTCTTACTTCTTACCTCTTCCCTACTACTTCTTACTTTACCTTCGCGCTCCCGCAGGGAGCATATCACCCACCTACGGTGCCTTGTGCGCCTTTGTATATCATCTTGCCTTCCTTGAAGGTCGCGAGGATGCGGATGTCCCTCAGCTTCTCCTTCGGGATCCCGAGCGGGTCACGGTCGAGCATGATAAAATCGGCAAGCTTGCCCGCCTCGAGCGTGCCCTTTTTGTTTTCCTCGTGATACTGATAAGCAGCGCCCGAGGTGACCGCGCGAAGCGCCTCGAGAACGCCGATCTCCTCGCCCTCAAGCCTTACCCCCGAGCGGGTGATGCGGTTTGCCGCGCACCAGACGGTCTCAAACATATCGGGCAGTATCACAGGCGGATCCTGATGAAAGGTCACGGCGACCCCCGCCTCAAGTGCGGAGCGCACGGGTGAGATCTTCATTGCACGGTCGATGCCGAGATTCCGCGCATGCACATCCCCCCAATGGAAGGTGTGCGCAACAAAGAAGGAAACGACAGCACCGAGCTTTTTCGCTCTCGGAAGCTGGTCGATCCCCATCAGCTGTGCATGAACAACAACAGGGCGTGTCTCCGAAAAACCGGGATGCTCCGCCTCGACCGTCTCAAGCGCTCCGAGAAACTGATCGACCGCCGCATCTCCGTTAGCGTGGCAAAGCACCTGCGCGCCCTCCTCGGCGGCAAGCCTTATTCCCGCAAGCATAGCCTCGTCCGAGCGGTTCGGAATTCCGTTTCCGCCTCCGACATACGGCTCTCTTAACCATGCGGTGCGAAGCTGAGGCGAGCCGTCGGCAAAGGTCTTGATCCCGCCGATCCTCACACGTCCGCCGCCTGTACGGGATGCAAATTCACCGCTCAGCCTCTTGTAGGCGCTCACGGGAATATAACCGATAACATCGAGCTCGAGCGTTCCCTCAGCCTCCATCCGCAGATAATCCTCGAGATTTTCACGAATGAGATACCCGTCCTGCACGGTCGTTATACCGTAGCCCGCATAGAATTTCTGAGCCTCTAAAAATCCCGAGCGCATCTCCTCACGAGAAAACGGCGGAATGTGCTTTCCGACAAGGGCGCTTGCCCCCTCGAGCATGTAGCCGTTCGGCTTTCCGTCCGTCTTGCATATCTCACCGCCTGCAGGCGAGGGTGTGGAAGCTGTAATTCCCGCTATCTCAAGCGCACGCGAATTGTAAAGCGCCGAATGCCCCGTCTGATGCGCGATCTGCATAGGTCTGTCCGGACATATAGCATCAAGCTCCTCAAGCGTAGGATGTGCGCTGTTCGGGAAGAAATGCTCGTTGTAGTCCTTCACCCTGACCCAGCCGCCTGCGGGAATACTTCTCTTCCTTATATATTCACTGACACAGCGCCCGAGCTCCCCGACACTTCCCACTCCCCTGACCGAGCAGGTAAGAGCAGATGCCGCGATTGAGTTGAAATGGCCGTGCGCATCAATAAATGACGGCATTATCACCTTCCCGCAGAGATCGCTCTCGGTATGCGCACCGAGAAGGCGGAGATCCGCTTCCCTTCCCACCGCCGCGATCCTGCCGTCCTCGACCAGCATCGCCTCGGCATAAAGCGGGTCGGCAAGCGTGAGTATTTTCCCTCCAAAATATAGATGCTTCATGTGTTTTTCTCCTCTGTATCATGTGTGGCGGTGGGCGGCGTTGTTCTTCGAACAAACGATGTGGGCTTCGCCCAATGATGTTACGTCTTCGACGTAGGGGGTGGGGCTTCACCTTTATAATAAACTCGATTTTCTACCTTCACTCTGCGAAGCAGAACTTCACCCACCTACGGTGCCTTGCTCTCACTACCAGCTCCAGCCGGTGTAATCCCCTCCCATCGGGGTGTCTATCTTCTCGGCGGTGATCCTGCCGCCTTCAAAGGAGATGCGCGCAGTTCCGTCACCGGCAAAGAATATCAGCTGCTCGTCGGCGTGGGCGGTGGCTGACTTGTAAATTCTCGTGCGCTTGGCGTTGAGCTGAGCGCCCTTGCGCGACTGCGGGAAGAACACCGCGCCCGCCTTTGCGGCGTTATAGAGATTGTATATCTCGTTGTATCCGTGGTGGGCGACCTGAACGACGTCGCACTTTACCCTTTCGGCGGGATTGAGAGAGGTAATGTAATACATTGCCGAGGTGTTCATATCTCCCGTAATAAGCGCACTTCCCCCGTCAAAGAGGAGCTTTACCACGGTAGAGGTATTGTTGAAATCGTCGCCGATGCGGCTTGACGAATCGGATGCCAGCGTGCAGTCCTCGTGCGTATAGATAACGTCAAGGGTAACGTCGGCGATGCTCAGCATCATTCCCGTGTGAAGCGCTACGTATTCGAGCCCCGGGTAGTATTCGTTAAGATAGGACATCGTCTTTATTGCGACGTTGCGGTTCTTTGCTATTATGCCGTTTGGGGAATTGAGGCTCGGAATATTAGCCGCAAGGCGCTCGAGGGATATCTGCGAGCGGTACTTTGAAAGAAAATACACAAATCCCGACACGTGATCGTCATGGGTGTGCGTAACGTACCAGGCGCTGATGCGCACCTTGCCCGTTTTCGTTCCGGTGATTTGGCGCATGAACGCCATAAGCCCCGCAAGCTGGGTAGCATCATACTGCTTGTATAAGCCCCCGTCTATTACGATAAGCGAATTGTCCGCGCACTTGACGATATACGCCATTCCGTTGCCTGCGCGCTTGTCGGTAGCAGCACCGTCCGACATCGGAAGCCCGTACTGATAGATATAAGTGCTCTCGCCCGCCTTCTTTTCGTAGACGTAGCCTGCCTTTTCTATGCTGTTTGTGCTTGATCTGTCCTCGATCACACGCACCTCTCCCGCCATCGCGGTGAAATACGCATAGACGAGCTTTTGTCCGAGCGCATACTGGGTATAGATATTATTTCCTTCCTCACGGAAGAATATGCGAGTGTAGCCGTAACGCTCGAGCTTGGCAAGGTAGGTAGTAAACTGCTCTGCGTTCGTTTCCGAAACTATTGTCATGCGCGAATCACCCGAGATGCGGGCGGTACGGTCGCCGCTTCCCTGTCCCGAGAGATACACTCCTCCCGAGCACTTTCCCCCCTCGTAGGCGGGAACACGCTCGAGCTTCCAGCCGCTGTTTTCGTTTGATTCAAACGCACCGCACCCGCACACACGGTCGGCGGTGCTTTCCTTATATTCCTTATAATCGTGGGAAATAGTGACCTCGCCGCAGTATCTGCATGACACGGAGCAGGTATACAGCGGGTCGGCCTCGAAGCTGTGGAGCGTGCATCGGTCAAGCTCCCCGTCTATCCTCGGAGCGTTGTCCGAGGGCGCTTCCGCCTCGCCCGCCCACACGAGGATGTTGTCGATATATCCGTTTTGCGCGCCTCCGACCTTGAGCGCGATGCCGTAGCCGTACTCGGAATTAAAGCAGCGGTACGCGCCCGCGCTCTTGCTTACCTCACTTACGAGCACCCACTTTCCCGATGCGGGATAGCCGTCATCGTTTACCCTGATATAAGCGCGGTAGCCGTCCTCACGGTCGACGACGTAGCGGATGCTTATGCTGATGCCCGAAAGCACCTGCGCATCTGCCGAATACTTCTTGCCGAGCAGAACGTTTGAAAGTGCTTTGTCGTCGGTGTGCGAGCAGTAAGCGCCGCTTTTTGTATCATAAGTGCGCCAGATGCCGTGATCGTAGGTCTGGTGCTGACCCTTGCCCGCGTTTCTGACAAAGAATGTATCGTAGTAGCGTCCGCCGTAGCTCGTCAGAAGTCCTATGTATCTGCTTCCCGCCGACGCCTTCGTGTATTCGAGATCATACTGCAGGGTGTAGCTCGAAGCGGCATATGCGCCGAAGCGGGCATCCGACAGAATGCTCACGTAGGTATCGTTCGGGTCGGTGATATTATTCTCTATATAAAGACGGTTGCCGCCCGCCTCCTTTGCAAGGGTAAACTTCGCCGTAGGATCGTGGCAGGCTCCGTCTGCCGTCCCCTCGGTCTTCCAGCCGAGAGATGAAATTATATCAGCCGTGTCGGTGAAGGAGTCAAAGTTCTCCGCATAGATGATATCCCCATCCTCGGGTACGATAAACACGTCGTCAGGGTTCTCTATTACCGCATCGGTATCCGAAGTGTCGGTATCAGACGGGGAGAGTGCCTCATCCTCGGTCGATAGAGTGTCGGCAGTCTCTGCTTCTCCCGCACATCCGGCAAGAACGGGGGTGAGCATCAGTATAGCGAGAATAAGAGAAAAAATGCGTTTCATGTGGTATTCTCCTTGTTTTGTATGTATATTTGTTTCTTTGCGGTAGGTCAGATTCATGCACGTGCGTCATTCTGAGCGAGCGGCGGACGGGGATTGCGCTACGCTCAGTTTCGTCACTTTGATCTCCCGCTCGAAGACAGCGGGGGCGGGATGCGATGCTTAGTCGGAGGCGGTAATATCTTGTAGGGTACGGGCTTGTCCCGTACCGTTTGTTTTAGTTGAAATTACGGGAGGGGTCGAGCCCCTCCCCTACGCGCTACGCTCGGTGTCGTTATTGTATGCCTCTTTCGATGGCGGTGCTTGGTCGGAACGGAGCGACCTCATCCACCACTACGTGGTCCCCCTGTCTCGCTGCGGCTCGGTCACGCTCGGGCTCTGACAGCCGTTTAGGCTGTCATTCACTACCCTCACGCGCTGCGCTTCCCACCGGGGAAGGCAACCGCTACGCTC
>JAZMZS010000176.1:0-5006 GCA_045586105.1 Eubacteriales bacterium
GCGATGGGCACGGGCTTCCGAATCCACGATTATATGCTCCCACCAAACACAAAAGGCATCCTGTTGGATGCCTTTTGTGTTTGGTGGGAGCGGGTGGATTCGGACCACCGAAGTCAGTGACAACAGATTTACAGTCTGCCCCCTTTGGCCGCTCGGGAACGCTCCCATATTTTGTTTTTAGAGTTGCTGTGGAGCTGGTGGACGGACTCGAACCCCCGACCTGCTGATTACAAATCAGCTGCTCTACCAACTGAGCTACACCAGCACGTCCGCTCTGCAACGGATGTTATTATAGCACACCGCACCCCGGTTGTCAATACTTTTTTTAAAAAAATTTTATGATATTCGCATGATACACGAAAACGCCCTCAAAGCATATCCGCTTCGAGGGCGTTTCTCATTTACCGAGTTAATTATGCATTATAGCCGAGATCAAAAGCGATCTTGTTCATCTCGACAAACTTAGCAGCTACGGTATTCTCGATAGCAGCGATCCACTTTTCCTTCGGAATGCCGAACTTCTCCGCAGCCTTGCCCATGAGCACGATATTGACAGCCTTAGGGGAGCCTGCCTTGACAGCAAGAGAAAGTGCATCAAGCGCCTCTACCTTTACTCCCTTTGCCGTAAGCTCCGAAAGAACGTCGGAGGGATACTCCGCCGCGCCAATAATAACGGGCATCGGATCGATCTCTTGGGTATTTACTACGATCGTTCCGTCTGCCTTGAGATATCTTGCGTATCTTGCGGCTTCCAGCTTTTCAAAGGAGATGATGATATCAGCCTCACCCTCGGTGATGATGGGAGAGTAGACCTTTTCTCCGTATCTTACGTAGGTAACGACGCTTCCGCCTCTCTGGCTCATTCCGTGTACCTCGCTGACCTTAACGTCATAGCCCTCGTCAACGAGAAGTCTTCCGAGAAGCTTTGATGCGAGCAGACTTCCCTGTCCGCCTACGCCTACGATCATTACGCTTTTGGTATTATTCATGGTCAGCCTCCTTATATAATAGCGTCAAAGGCACAGAGCTGTTTGCATACTCCGCAGCCTACGCAGAGGGTATTGTCTATCTTTGCCTTTCCGTCGTGCATGCTGATAGCGGGACAGCCAAGTCCCATGCATCTCTTGCACCAACGGCACTTGTCGGCGTCAACGGTAAGCGAGGGCTGAGCCTTTACGCTCTTGAGAAGGACGCAGGGACGGCGGGAAATAATTACCGAGGGCTCCTCTGCCGCAAGCTCCTCCTTGATAGCGGTGTCGCACGCCTTAAGGTCGTAAGGATCGACTACGCGCACGCGGTTGATGCCGAGTGCGTGGCAAAGTGCCTCAAGGTCTACCTTTGCCGCGGGATCGCCCTTAATGTTATAACCTGTGGTGGGGTTCTGCTGATGTCCCGTCATACCCGTGATAGAGTTGTCGAGGATGATAACGGTGGAATTGGTCGCATTGTAAGCCACGTTAACAAGTCCGGTCATTCCCGAATGCATGAAGGTGGAATCGCCTATGACGGCAACGCTCTTCTTCTCTGCACTCTCGCCTCTTGCGGCATTAAAGCCGTGAAGTCCCGAGATCGACGCACCCATACAAAGGGTGGAATCAAGGGCGGAGAGCGGAGGAACGGCGCCGAGAGTATAGCATCCGATATCGCCGTGGACGGTTATCTTGTTCTTGGCGAGGGTATAGAACATTCCTCTGTGAGGACAGCCTGCGCACATCATGGGAGGTCTGTTCGGAATAGGAGAATCAGCACCGACGCATACGGGTGCCTCCTTGCCGAAGGCCGCGGCTATAGTCTGCTGAGAGAACTCGCCGAGAGCCGAGAAGAGCTCCTTACCCGTTACCTCGATTCCAAGGGCACGGACGTGCGTTTCGATGATAGGATCAAGCTCCTCGATAACGTAGAGCTTGTCTACCTTGGACGCGAACTCACGGATAAGCTCTACGGGCAGGGGATTGGGCATTCCTATCTTGAGCACGGAAGCCTCGGGGAGGACCTCCTTGACGTACATATAGGACGTTCCCGACGTGATGATACCTACCTCGGTGGAATTGTATTCTACCTTATTATATATGCAATTCTCGGAGAAAGCACGGATGGCCTCGGTGCGTGCCTCGACTACGGGGTGGCGCTTGATCGCATTTCCGGGCATCATTATGTACTTCTGAGGGTTCTTCTCATAATCGCGGAGTACTGCGGGTACGGCCTCTTTCGTCTCTACGATAGACTGGCTGTGCGCTATTCTCGTGCACATACGGAAAAGCACGGGGGTGTCGAATCTCTCGGAAAGCTCGAATGCACTCTTTGCAAATTCGTACGCCTCGGAGGAATCGGCAGGCTCGAGCATCGGGACCTTTGCCGCTATTGCATAATGGCGGGAATCCTGCTCGTTCTGTGAGGAATGCATCGCGGGGTCGTCCGCTACGCATATTACCATACCGCCGTTTACTCCCGTGTAGGAAAGGGTAAAGAGCGGGTCTGCGGCTACGTTAAGTCCAACGTGCTTCATAGCGCAGGCGGAACGCGCACCTGCAAGAGATGCGCCGAATGCGACCTCGCAGGCTACCTTTTCATTAGGTGCCCACTCGGAATGCAGATCGTCATACTTGGAGAGAAATTCGGTAATTTCGGTCGAGGGGGTGCCGGGGTAGCTCGATACAACACCGAGCCCGCCGTCATGAAGGCCTGCGGCTACCGCCTGGTTACCTATCATCAGTTTTTTCATTTTATTTTGCTCCTTCGCTTATATGTATAGCGTGTAAGTTTATCAGGATCTGTTCTGAGAATCGACAAGTCCCTCTCCGCCGTATATCTTGCGGAGCTTGGGCTTTTCTATCTTGCCCGTGGGGTTTCTCGGTACGTCTGCAAAGATGATCTTTCTCGGGCGCTTATATCTCGGGAGCTCGAGGCAGAATTCGTTTATCTCCTCCTCGGTGCACTCCATGCCCGCCTTGATCTCTATGATCGCGGTTGCGATCTCACCCAGACGCGTGTCTGGAAGTCCGATGACCGCTACATCCTTTATCTTCGGATGAGCGGCAAGGAAGTTTTCTATCTGTACGGGATAGAGGTTCTCTCCGCCCGTGATGATGACATCCTTCTTTCTGTCAACGAGGTAGATAAAGCCCTCCTCGTCCTGCATAGCCATATCTCCCGAATAGAGCCAGCCGTCGCGCAAGGTCTCTGCGGTAGCCTTCTCGTCTCTGTAATAGCAGGTCATAACTCCCGGTCCCTTGAGGCAAAGCTCGCCGACCTCACCCTGAGCTACGGTGTTGCCCTCGGGATCGACTATCTTGACCTCCCAGCCGTAACCGGGAACGCCGATAGCACCTACCTTGCGGACGTTCTCTACTCCGAGATGAACGGCACCCGGGCCGATCGACTCGGAAAGTCCGTAGTTGGTATCGTACTGATGGTGCGGGAAGTATTCAAGCCAGCGGCGGATAAGCGACTGAGGAACGGGCTGAGCGCCGATGTGCATGAGCCTCCAATTTGAAAGATCGTAGTCCTCGAGCCTGATATCTCCGCGGTCAAGCGCTGCGAGGATATCCTGTGCCCACGGAACGAGAAGCCACACGATCGAGCACTTCTCGCTGCTTGCCGCCTCGAGTATGCTCTTTGCCTGCGTTCCCTTGAGGATGACCGCCTTGGAGCCCGTGATGAGCGAGCCGAACCAGTGCATCTTTGCTCCCGTGTGGTAAAGGGGAGGAATGCAGAGGAAGCAATCGTCCTTGGTCTGTCCGTGGTGTGCCGCCTCTACTCTGCACGAGTGGATAAGGCTCTCGTGGTTATGAAGGATCGCCTTCGGGAAGCCCGTCGTTCCCGAGGAGAAATATATAGCCGCATCGTCCGACTCCTCAAGCGTGCACTCGGGGTAGTTGCCCGAGCACTCGGAGGTGAGGTCGTTGTAATCCTCGGCAAATACGGGGCAGGAAGCGCCGAAGTAGATAAGCGTGCTTCTCTTTGCAAGCTTGTCAGCGACAGCCTCAACTCGTCCTACGAATTCGTTACCGAATATGAGAACATCCGACTCGGAAAGCTCCAGACAGTAGTCGATCTCGTCGGAGGAATAACGGAAGTTGAGCGGGACTGCGAGCGCTCCTGTCTTGAGGATGCCGAAATAGATCGGAAGCCAATCGATACAGTTCATAAGAAGGATAGCGACCTTCTTGCCCTTACCTATGCCGTGGGCGTTTAGCATATTTGCGAGTCGGTTTGCCTTTTCGTTGAAGACCTCCCACGTGATCTCACGTCTGTAATGACGCGTGCGTGCGGGCTCGACAAGCTCGAACTCGTGCCACGTGAGGCGTCTGGTCTCGGGCTGCTCGGGATTTATCTCGACGAGCGCCGTGTCCTGCGCGTAATCACGTGCGTTTCTTTCAAGAAGATGAACGATGGTCATGGTGTGTTGCTCCTAATCAATATATCTTACGTGCGCGTAAGGTTATTTATCGCATAATAACGCATTATACAGTATTTTATTATTTTAACAGTTTATTTTACAAAAGTCAACAATTATATATAATGTTTTTGTGAACAGACGTACTGTTCACAAAAACCACCGATATAACCGGCAGAATTAGTGCCCGCTGTATCGGTGGTTTTATAATGCTCACTTATAAAATATGAACGCTACGCTCGATCCTCATGCCTCTTTATCCAATCGAATATGTCTTTATATCCGATCTTACCGTCTGCTACAGCCAGACCAAGCTCGATAAGCTCTGCCTGAGTATACACAATACTCACACCGTTGAGCCGCAAGGTCATCAGCATTACGAAAACGCCTATAGCCGTGGAGAGTCAAACTAATATCGCCGTCACAAACGGCTTTTTGGCATAAATTGACTCTCTTCGTTTGACATATGCCAATATGTCCGCACTCAGATACCCCATTTCTGCTCAAAAATCCGTGTGTGAGGGTCGCTATGCGAGTTTTAAACAGAGATTTTTGTTCAGGTCAAGGCGCATCGAGCGATGGTGTATAAGCATACTCCGAGCTCGGGCAA
>JAZMZS010000177.1:0-5546 GCA_045586105.1 Eubacteriales bacterium
TGAGAGATGCAAGTGCTCTTGAGGTCGCAACCTTCATTTCCTCGTTGATGGTGGAGGCTCTGCAGTCAAGCGCACCGCGGAATATTCCGGGGAATGCGAGGACGTTGTTTATCTGGTTCGGGAAATCGCTTCTGCCCGTTCCAACAACTCTTGCGCCGGCTTCCTTTGCAAGGTCGGGCATTATCTCGGGGGTAGGGTTTGCCATCGGGAAAACGATGGAATCGGGAGCCATCGAGCGTATCATGTCCTGAGTTACGACACCGGGGGCGGAAACGCCGATAAACACGTCAGCCCCTGCCATAGCGTCGGCAAGCGTGCCCTTCTTATGCTCGAGGTTGGTGATCTCAGCCATATCCGCCTGAGCGGGGTTGAGCTCCTCCATTCCCTTGCAAATGATGCCGAAGCGGTCTACCATGGTAAGGTTCTTGACACCCATGTTGAGAAGGTGTCTGCCTATTGCTATTCCTGCGCTTCCCGCGCCGTTGATAACTACCTTGACCTCTCCGATATCCTTCTTTACTACTCTGAGAGCGTTGAGAAGAGCCGAAGCAACAACGATCGCCGTTCCGTGCTGGTCGTCGTGGAATACGGGGATGTCGCATATCTCCTTGAGGCGCTTTTCTATCTCAAAGCAGCGGGGAGCGGATATATCCTCGAGGTTTATTCCTCCAAACGAGCCCGAGATGAGGTAGATGGTACGTACTATCTCGTCCACATCCTTGGAACGGATACAGATCGGGAAAGCGTCAACGTCGGCAAACTCCTTGAAGAGTGCGCACTTACCCTCCATTACGGGCATTCCCGCCTCGGGGCCGATATCGCCAAGTCCCAGAACTGCGGTTCCGTCGGTGATGACCGCTACGAGCTTAGAGCGGCGGGTAAGCTCAAAGGACTTTTCATAATCGTTATGTATTGCCATACAGGGCTCTGCAACACCGGGGGTGTACGCAAGAGAAAGATCCTCTCTCGTCTGCACGCTTACGCGCGATACTACCTCGATCTTGCCTTCCCATTCGTAATGCTTTTTAAGTGACTCTGCTCTGATATCCATTTTATCCACCTCGTACGCTTGAGCGTTATTATTATCCTTGACTATTCTATCACACAAACTCGGTTTTTTCAATATCCGAGCGAAAAATGTTACACATAAAAGGAAGCGTTTTTGACGCTTTTTTCACACCTTGCACCGACAGATAACGGACGGCGGCGCTCTTGTGCGGTCTATGAAAAAAGAGAGTCCGAAGACTCTCTTTTTTATACGTAGTTATTTCTTGAGAACGGCAACGCCGATGCCGTCAAAGTCGAGGGCGGTGACCTTCTTTGCGTCGAGCATGCTGTAATACTCGCCGTCAAGGTCGATGTGAGCGCCGGATGCATTGTAGCATTCTACAAAGTAGTAGCCGACACCGTCAGCCTCACGTACGTGTGCGGTACAGCCGTCGGGAAGCTCGGTATCGATGCAGGGCTTAACTCCCGCATCCTCGAGTGCCATGCCCGTGATAACTCTGATGAAGTCCTTCTTCTTATCTCTGAACGCCATGTAGTACGCCTTACCCTCGCCGTAGCTGTTTACGGTAGCGGCGGGCATTCCTGCGTAGAAGTCGGAATCGTACTCGGCTATCACCTCTGCGGTATTGGCGTGGATGATCTCGCAATAATCTTTTGCCTCGTAGCGCACGCCGTCACACTTGACGTAATTTGCCTCGTTCGGGTAAAGGGTATCAAGCTCCTCTGCCCAGATTCCGAAGACGTCCTTGAGCTTTCCTGCGGGGAAGCCGCCAAGGTGGACGAGGTCGTTCTCGTTTGCCTGTCCGAGGGTATATGTAGCGATAACTCTACCGCCCTCGCGGACGTACTTCTCGATCTTTTCTATCATCTCGTCGGTTACCATGTAGAGCATGGGAAGGATGACGAGCTTATAGGGGGAGAAATCGTCGGTAGCGAAAATTACGTCGGTGTTGATTCCTCTCTCCCACATGGGGTAGTAGTGCTGGATGCAGGCGTCGGTGTAGTGCTTGTTCGACTTCTGCATTCCCTGTATCTCGGATACTGCCCACAGATTTTCCGTGTCACGGACGACTGCGACCTCGCTCTTGAAGTTGGTTCCGCATACCTCGTCTATCTTCTCGAGGCTGACGCCTACCTCCGCAACGTCACGGAACACGCGGGTGTTCTCGTGTCCGCAGTGGTCAACGACCGCTCCGTGCATCTTCTCGGAGGAGCCGCGGCTCTTTCTGAACTGGAAGTACTGCACGCTGTCAGAGCCGTGTGCAACGGCCTGAAGCGAGGAGAGCAGATGCATTCCGGGACGCTTGAGCTTGTTTATCTCCTTCCAGTTAACGAGAGAGGGGGTGCTCTCCATAAGCAGGAAGTTCTTGTGCTTGAGGCATCTTGTGTGGTCATGGGTAAACGCGCGCTCGATACCGATGCGCTTATCTCCCTCAACTACGCCCCAGTCGGGATAGCTGTCCCAGGATACGAAGTCTACTGCCTCTGCGAGCTTCTTGTAGTCAACGCCCGAGAAAAGTCCCATGAGGTTAGCGGTAGTGGGAATATCGGGGGTGATCTCGCGGATATCCTTCTGCTCCCAAAGCATAAAGTCTACGGTCTGGTGAGTGCAGAAGCGCTTCCAGTCAAGCACGAGTCCGTGAACGAGGTTCTCTCCGATAGAGGAGGGGGGCTCGATCTGCTCGAAGCTCGAATACTTGTGGCTCCAGAACGCCGTCCACCACTCGTGGTTGAGGCGGTCTATATCGTTGTTATACTTCTTTCTGCACCACTCGATGAAGGCTGCACGGCAATGCTCGCAATGGCACTCGCCGTTGACCTCGTTCGAGATATGCCAAGCATAGAGCGCGGGTCTCTTGCCGTATCTCTCGGCAAGCTTGCGGTTGATTATCGCTATCTTCTCTCTGTAAGCGGGAGAGGTATAGCAGTGGTTGTGTCTCTTACCGAAGAGCATCTTTTGTCTCTTCTCATCGGTACGAAGCACCTCGGGGTACTTGTCTGCAAGCCACTTAGGTCTTGCTCCCGACGGGGTCGCGAGGATGATCTTTCCTCCCGCCGCCTCTACGTCGTCAAACGCGCGGTCCATGAAGGAGAAATCAAACACGCCCTCCTCGGGCTCAAGCTCTGCCCATGAGAAAACGCCGACGGTCATCTCGTTCATATGAGCCAGCTTAAAGAGGCGCATATCCTCCTTGAGGACCTCGGGATAATCCTTCCACTGCTCGGGGTTGTAGTCCGCACCGTGGAGCATATGTGGATAGGCGGGATTGATATACTTCTTTTCTGACATTTCACTATCCTGCGTATAAAAAATACGCTATCCTTTCGCCGAATGTATTTTTACACCCTAATTATAACAAAAAGCATCCGCCATCTCAATAGCGAATGCTTTTCGTTTCGTTTGTTATATCATGCTTTATGTTTGTAAATTGCCAACAAAACGAGATGCCGACGGTTATTTTTCATCTGCAATAAAGTCGACGAGAAGAGTATATCTGAGCACCTGTCGGACATTATCCACCATACTATGCAAAATGTCCTCTCTGCCGACGAGGACCGCTATATTGCGGGCTCTGGTCAGCGCCGTATAAAGAAGGTTTCTTGTCCTCAGCATAGGCGGACAGGAATAAACGGGTATCACGACGGTGGGGTATTCGCTTCCCTGCGATTTGTGTACGGTAACGGCGTATGCGTGCTCAAGCTCCTCGAGCAGAGTAAAGTCATACTTTACCTCCCTGTCATCGAAGGTTATCCGCATAAACTCACGAGAATGCTCTATCGTGTCGATGATACCGATATCGCCGTTGAAGATTCCCATTCCCTCCGAGCCGTCAGCCCTCTCCCAGATAAGGTCATAGTTGTTCTTGGTCTGCATGACGCGGTCTCCCTCGCGGAACACCACTCCTCTGAAGGGAAGCTCACGCTTGTCTGCGGATGGCGGGTTCAGCCTCGCCTGAAGCAGGATATTTAGGTTTTCCGTTCCGCAAGCGCCTCTCCTCGACGGGGTGATGAGCTGAAGCCCCGAGCGTGCAGCCTCTCCGTATTTTTTTGGCAGGCGGTTGGCGCAAAGATCGGCTACCGTCTCCGCGATATCCTCGTCGCGCTCGCGGCGAAGAAAGAAAAAGTCACCGTCCGCCTTCGTTGTAATATCGGGATATCTGCCCTCGTTTATGGCGTGGGCGTTGGTCACTATCAGGCTCTGCTCCGCCTGTCTGAATATTTTTGTAAGATACACGCAGGGAAAACTCTCGGATGCTATTATATCGGAAAGGAAATTACCCGCACCTACCGACGGAAGCTGTGAGCTGTCGCCGATGAATATCAGTCTTGCGCCGAGCTTTACCGCCTTCAGTAGCGACTCGGCTACCGAAACGTCGAGCATCGACGCCTCGTCTACGATCATTACCTCGTAATCGAGAAGATTGTCCTCGCATCTGATAAAGCGGGGCTCGTCCTCCGAGGAGAAGTCCATCTCGAGAAGTCTGTGGACGGTTGCCGCCTCTCTTCCCGTTGCCTCGCTCATGCGCATTGCCGCTCTGCCCGTGGGGGCACAGAGGGCTATTCGCATTCCCATGCTCTCAAATATTCCGATAAGCGCGCGGATGACGGTGGTCTTTCCCGTTCCGGGGCCTCCCGAAAGCAAAAACACACCGCTCGAGAGCGCCTCGTATATCGCCCTTCTCTGCAAGCCCTCGTAGGTGATACCCTCCTCGAGCTCTATCATTCTGATAAGGCGCTCGCAGTCGCCGAGGGTGTTTTGGTGGGCAGTCCTGTCTATGGCGCAGAGCTTGTGCGCGATATACCTCTCGCATTCGGCAAGCTTCGGAAGGGCACACACGAGGATCCTCGTCTGCTCGTCCCGTCCGAGATACCGCATAAGGATATCTCCCGCCGCCGTCATTCTCTGCACCGCCTCCTCCGAATCCTCGGCGGAGATGCCGAGAAGCTCGGACGCCGCCGCAGTCAGCTTTGCAAACGGCATACAGGTGTGACCGTTCTGGTGGGCGTTGTAGTTAAGTATATAGATCACGCCCGCACGGATACGCTCGAAGCTATCCCTGTGCGCTCCTATCGAGGCGGCTATCTCGTCCGCCTTTTCAAATCCGACACCTCTGATCTGCTCACAGAGGATATACGGGTTTCGCTTTACCTTCTCAACAGCACCCGCTCCCCAGCGGTTGTATATCCTCACAGACACCGCCGCTCCGACAAATTCACGGAAGAACATCATTACCGTGCGGATGCCCGCAACCGCCTTGAATTCCTCCGAGATCTTCTCCGCCTTTGCCTTCGATATTCCCTGTATCGAGGATAGCCACTCGGGGTGATGCTCGAGCACCTCAAAGGTGTCTGTACCGAAGGTGTCGACGATCTTGGCGGCGGTCACGGGACCTATTCCCTTCACCGCGCCCGAGCAGAGGTACTTGAGTATAGCCGTCTCGGTGGCGGGCAGGTGCTTTTCGTAATTATCGAACTTGAACTGTCTGCCGTACTCGGGGTGATGAAGTCGGAGGCCAAGCGGTCTTAGGAAGACAACT
>JAZMZS010000178.1:0-3037 GCA_045586105.1 Eubacteriales bacterium
TGCGCCGACCACTTTGGTCGGTGCTTTTTTCTTTGCCCCAAGCTCGCGCGGTGCGCTCGAAGCACTAACCCCCGACACGGAGCGTAGCATAGCCTTCCCCGGTGGGAAGCGCAGCGCGCGAGGGGAGTGAATGACAGCCTAAACGGCTGTCAGAGCCCGAGCGTGACCGAGCCGCAGCGAGACAGGTGTCGCGGAACGCGACGGATGAGGTCGCTCCGTTCCGACATAGCGTCGCCACCGACCGAGGCACTAACTCCCGAGCATGAGCGTAGCGCGTAGGGGAGGGGCTCGTCCCCTCCCGAGACTAAACCCAAACAAGCGGTACTACAAAAAAACGTCGCCCGCGAAATAGGCACAGACTAACGAGTGCGTGCCTTGCGCTGAATGTGCCGCGGGACACGGCGGATGAGGCTCTTGGCAAAAGCGTTCTTTACTCAATTTCCTGTGCAACAAAAAACACGAGATAGTCGCGTGGTTTTCGTTTTGCAAAAAACACCCGCCGTTCTCGTTTGAGATCAGCGGGTGTTTTCATCAAATATCATTGTTCGGTCAATTTTTCCAAAGCTTGCCGAGTGCGGTTTCAAGCGCGGTGCCCTGGCGCGGTTCTTCGATAACTCCCTCGGAGATCGATATCGTCTCTGCGACGAAGCGTCCGGAGAATTCCGCGGCAGAGAAAAATCCATCTCCGCCGAGCAGCTTACCGAGCAGCACGGAGGCAAACAGCTCACCCGTACCGGGGTAGGAGGCGCCTATCTTGCTTTGCTCAAAGAAACGAACGTCATCGCCGTCAGCGCACGCGGTCACAACGAAGGTATTTCCGTCCTGCTCGAGCTCAATGCCGGTTATGGCGATCCTTTCGCAGAGCACGCCGAGTTTGCCGAGAAGCGTACGCGCGAAGTGCTCCGCTTCCCCTCTTGAAGAAAAGCGTCCTTCGGGGTAAGGAGTGTGTGTAAGAAGGCACGCCTCGGTCAGATTCGGGGTGATAACGTCTGCCTTTTTGCAGAGCATCTCCATCTCTGAGCGCATTTCGCGAGAGCAGGTGGAATAAAGCTCACCGTCGTCACCCATGACGGGGTCGACGAGCACGAGCGTGTCGGGCGTGCGGAATTTTTCTATTACCCCGCAAACGATCTCACCCTGCTCGGGGGAGAGAAGAAAGCCCGAATATATCGAGTCGAAGTGCACTCCGAGCGACTCCCAGTGCTCAGCCATTTTCAGCATATCCTCGGAGAGATCGCGTATGTAGATATCGCTAAAGCCACCCGTGTGCGTACTCATCAGCGCCGTAGGAAGGGGGATAGTCTGTATTCCGAGCGCGGAGAGAGTGGGAATGACGACGGTCAGCGCACACCGTCCGTAGGCGGATAGGTCGTGTATTGCGCAGACTCGCTTTGGAGGGAGATTTTTCATATATGCCGTCCTTTTTATAATATCGTGCAAGGGGCGGGATAGCCCACACGCTATCATTATACTCCTGCGTTTTCGTTATTGCAATAAGAAAATAAAAAATTTCAAAAAACCTATTGACAAACGGTGTAAGTACTGATATAATACTTGGGTATCCAAAGACAGCAGGTTACGGTAAAAGCGAAGAGCTTTCCTGCCGAGGAGGAATTTAATAATCATTTTATGACTATTACTGTCCTTTTTCGGCGAGCACTGTTTACTGCTCATACGGAACAGGATTTATTTTTTTGCCGTCATGGATACGGGCGGCACAGGTTAATTTCGGAGGTGAAACAAAATGCCAAGCAATGTAATTCTTGAAAAGAAGCAGGGCATGGTTGCAGAGCTCGCAGGCAAGCTGCAGAACGCAGTTTCGGGCGTGCTCGTAAACTATCAGGGAATCACCGTTGAGGACGACACGAAGATGCGTAAGGCACTTCGTGAGGCAGGGGTTGAGTACTCGGTAATCAAGAACTCTATCACCGGCAGAGCTTGCGAGCAGGTAGGCTACGGCGATATGAAGCAGTATCTTGAGGGTATGACCGCTCTTGCGATCAGCGCAGACGATCCCATTGCACCCGCAAAGATTCTCAAGGAATACGCAGAAAAGGTTGAGAGCTTCGAGATAAAGGCAGGCTTCATCGACGGCGGAGTCGTTGATGCAGCAACCGTTATGGAGCTCGCAAACATTCCCGGAAGAGAGGTCCTCATCGGACGCCTTCTCGGAAGCATCCAGTCTCCCCTTTACGGTCTCGCATTTGGTCTCCAGGCGATCATCGACAAAGAGGGCGGCGTAGCAGAGGACGAGGCTCCTGCTGCTGCAGAGACCGCAGAAGCGTAAGCTGAAGCAAACAAACAGAAAAAAATTCTAATTACAACCAGAATTCAGGAGGAACACAAAAATGGCAAGCGAAAAGATCACAGCAATCATTGACGAGATAAAGGCACTCACCATACTCGAGCTCAACGACCTCGTAAAGGCAATCGAGGAGGAGTTCGGCGTATCTGCAGCTCCCGTAGCAGTAGCAGGCGCAGCAGTAGCAGGAGCAGCAGCTCCCGCAGCTGAGGAGAAGACCGAGTTCGACGTAATCCTTAAGGACTTCGGCGCTAAGAAGCTCGACGTTATCAAGGCAGTTCGTGAGATCACCGGTCTTGGACTTAAGGACGCTAAGGACCTCGTTGAGGGCGCACCTAAGGCTGTTAAGGAAGGCGTTTCCAAGGACGACGCTGAGGCAGTTAAGACCGCTCTCGAGGCTGCAGGCGCAACCGTTGAAGTTAAGTAATTTAACCGAATTAACCAAAAGAAAAAAGCAAGTCTTCGGACTTGCTTTTTTTTTGCCGCATAGGAATTTGCGTAAGAAATGTTTGGCAAATCTACCTTCCCAACTGTCATCCTCGAGGGCACTTGTGCCCGAAGGATCTGAGTCGGAGAACAGAGGAACGTTACTATGTCTTCCCGCTCAGATTCTTCACTACACTTCGTTTCGTTCAAGAATGACAGCGGGGCTGTGACTTTGAATGAAACGATTACCCGCTAGCAGCGTGCCGTCGGCACTTTCTTACCGCATAGGAAATTGCGTAAATTATGCAT
>JAZMZS010000179.1:0-12452 GCA_045586105.1 Eubacteriales bacterium
CACAAGCGGCTTTGCGACAAGCGGCTTTGATTCGAGTGCTGCAGGAACAAAGACTGTCACCGTCAGCTACGGCGGAAAGACGGCATCCTTCAGCGTGGTGATCAAGGTTCCCGCACCGACTGTAAAGACGATAGCTGTTGCTGCCAAGCCCACAAAGCTCGTTTACTACGTAGGCGAGAGCTTTGAGACCTCGGGCATGGTGATCAAGGTCAATTACACCGACGGAACATCGAAGACTATCACGAGCGGCTTTGCGACGAGCGGCTTTGATTCGAGTACTGCAGGAACAAAGACAGTCACCGTCAGCTACGAGGGCAAGTCGGCAAAATTCAGTGTTGTTATCAAGGAGAAGAATCCCGCTATCGTTGTAGATACGGTGGCAGGAAAAGCGGGCAGCACCGTGAGCGTAAACGTTTCTGTTAAGAACAACCCCGGAATCGGCGGAATGGCGTTTGATGTTAAGTATGATAACAGTGCATTGGAGCTCGTTTCGTACGAAACGGTGCTTGGAAGCACGATATGCACCTCCTCGGGAATTGATACATATGAGGATAAGGTCAACTTCCAGTATGCGGGACTGACTAACGTTACCGGCGACGGAATTCTGATCAAGCTCACGTTCAAGATCAAGATCTCGGCTCCGGAAGGCATGAGCAGGATCACAGTCATACCCGAGAGCGGCACGTTCTTTACCTATGACGGAAGGACCGAGGTCGATGTTGATGCGATCGTGACCAACGGCGGAGTTGATATCACCGCGCCTGCCGTTATTTCCGGAGACGTAAACGGAGACGGTGAGATAAATAACCGCGACGCTGTTATTCTTTTGAGATATCTTGCCGGTATGGAAGAAGCTGTTTTCGAGCAGGCACTTGATGTAAACGGAGACGGCAATGTCAATAACCGTGATGCTACGAGAATATTGCAGTATCTTGCGGGTTGGGAAGTAACATTGCATTAACTACAGCACATTTTGATTTTTGACACTTTGATACAGTCACTCTGAAACAGTCAGTTTTATACAGTCACTTTAATAAAAAAGGGAAGCGGGACCGCTGTTTTGGTGTGTTCCGCTTCTCTTTTTGATGCTTTATTGCGCTTTGTGTGAGATCCTTTATTTCATCTCTTTAACTATCCGAACGAGCTCGTCGGCGGTCTCTGCGAAGAGCGTTGCGCCCTCAGATTCGAGAAAGGCGCGGTCACGGAAGCCCCAGAGGACCGAGATGCAGGGCATGCCCGCATTTTTTGCTGTTTGAACGTCGACGTCAGAGTCACCGACGTAGACGGCTTCTTCGTTATTTACGCCAAGCTCGGCGAGTGCCGCCAGCACCGTGTCGGGAGCGGGCTTTTTTCTTATTCCCGCGGCTTCGTTCTCGCCTGCGGCAACCTCTATCGTTTCGGAGAAATAACGCCGGCACAGCTCTCTTACTGCGCTGTCGAATTTGTTGGAAACAACAGCGAGCTTATACCCGTCTGCCCTGAGCGCCGCGAGCGCCTCGGGAATTCCGACGTAAGCCCCCGTGTGATCGTACATATGCTCGGAGTAGTGCTCCTTGAAGTAACCGAGCACGCCCTCGAAGTGTGCGTCCTCCCTGCCTTCGGGAAGCGCCCTTTCTATCAGCTTATATACGCCGTTGCCGACGAAACGGCAAACGTCCCCGCGTGAGTGTGTCTTGCAGCCGAACGCCTCGAGCGCCGCATTCACGCTCAGGTGAAGGTCGGTAAGTGTGTCGAGGAGAGTTCCGTCAAGATCGAAAATAACTGCCTTTATGCTTTTGCCTGTGCTGTTGCTGTTCATGCCTTTGCCTGTCCCTGTGTGATATTTTTTAACAATAGTTGTTATAGCTTTATTATAACTGCGCCTTTTTAAAAAATAAACCCCTTTTTGCAAAATATAGAAATAAATATTATCTGCTACCACTTGCAAAACGTACGAAGTGATGATACAATAAAATCGTAAAATAATTAACAGTATTAAGTGGTGCAATTATGTATAACAACATTTTACTTATTCCCGCGCTTAATCCCGACGAGGATTTCATCAAATACGTACGTGAGCTGCGCGAGGCGGGCTTTAGCCGTATCGTGGCGGTCGACGACGGCTCGAGAGATGAGCTCAAGTATATATTCACGACTCTTCGTGACGAGTACGGGTGCGACCTTATTACTCACGAGGTAAACAAAGGAAAGGGAAGGGCTCTTAAAAACGGCTTTCTTTATATAAATGAAAAATACGGAGCGTTCGACGACTACAAGGGTATAATCACCGCTGACTCGGACGGACAGCATACCGTGCCCGACGTAATAAAGCTAAACGCTCTGCTCGATTCTGCAGAGCGGCCGACCCTGTTTCTCGGCAGCCGCAATTTCGACCTTGATATAGTTCCGCAAAAGAGCAAAAAGGGAAACAAGATCACCTCGAGAGTGTTCAAGCTTCTCTACGGCAAGCACATCGGTGATACCCAGACGGGACTTCGCGCTATCAGCCGCGGACTGGTCGACGAATATGCGCATCTTGACGGAGACCGCTTCGAGTACGAGACGAATATGCTCATCTACGCGACAAGAGAAAAGCACCCGATCGTTGAGCAGCCGATAGAGACGGTGTATATCAACAACAATTCCGAGACCCACTTCCGCCCCTTTGTAGACTCGTTCAAGATCTATAAGCTTCTGCTCGGAGGATTTTTTAAGTTTGCTATCGTTTCGATCGTGTCGATGCTGCTCGATCAGGGACTTGCAAATCTGCTTTTCTATATCGTATTCAAGAATGCCTATCTCGCAAACGGCATCGCACGTCTCTTCTCGGCGGTGTTCAACTTTGCGATGAACAGAAAGGTCGTCTTCAAGGCTGACGGAGACACCAAGGGGCAGGCTGTCAGATATGCGCTGCTTGCCGTGTGCCAGCTCGCGCTTTCCACCCTTATCGTCGGACTGCTCACATCGCTCGTTGAGGCAAAGTGGCTGTTTACGGTCTTCAAGCTCGTCGTTGACACGGTGCTCTTCCTTATCAGCTACAGGATCCAGGATGTCTGGGTGTTCAAGAAGCACAAATAAGGCTTATATCACTTCCGAAACGGAGCTGTACCCATGCGGGTGCCGCTCCGTTTTCCATATTTTTAGGGGTTACATTATTTCGCGGTAGAGCTTATAATGAATAGTAAGATCAAAACAACGGAGAGTACAATGGAACTTATAGTAATAGATTCGAGGAGGATGAAGATAATGCTTTCCTGCGAGGAGCTGTCCTCCTACAGTATAGATGCATCATCCTTTGACCCCGAGGACGAAAAGACAAAGCGTATCCTCTACGATATAGTCGACCGTGCAAGAAGAAGCGCGGGGCTCGACGGAGCCGCGGGCGGAATGTTCGTGCAGGTGTTTACGTCTACCGACGGAGGATGCGAGATGTACGTGACTGATTTTTCGCGGCTCGGAGATGAAGAGTACGGAGGTGAGCAGCACATGCCCGAGGAGGAGCGCACAAGCGTGAGAAAAAGAAAGCAGGTTTACCGCTTCGATGGAGTGAGCGAGCTTTTGCTTGCTTGCCGAGCCCTGCATGAGCTCGGCTACAGCGAAGCATCAAACGCCTACCTGACCGACAGCGCCGGTGCATATCTTGTGCTCAATGAATGGGAGCGTGAGAGCTGGGCGGCGCTTGAATTCGGGGAAAGTGTGTTTTTCGGCGGAATGATGCCGTATCTTTATGAGCACACACGCCAAATAGCAGAGGGAGATGCCGTGAGCGTGCTCGGGGAGCTTTGCCCGGGTACATATTTATAAACATCACCAACAATCAAGAAAAGCAAGCGCCGGAGCCGTATCTGCGCTTGCTTTTCTTGTTGCATAGGAAATTGCGTAAATTCTGCATGCACAGAATGCCCCTTCGCCCACACGTCCTCGAGCCTCGCTTGCATAAATTGTGCAATACGTCAGATCGATCGCGAGTCGTCGGCGATCACGTATGAAAATACGCTCACGCCTCCTCCCGCTCCGATCTTCGTCTGACGAAAAATCTGCGTCGCGAGGGCACTTGTGCCCGAAGGATCTGAGTCGGAGAACAGAGAAACGGTACTTTCATCTCCCGCTTAGATTCTTCACTACACTTCGTTTCGTTCAAGAATGACAGCGTGGCGGTGACTTTGAATGAAACGATTATGAGCGCACCAGAGTGCCGTCAGGCACTTTCTTGATCGTTACCCATAACTGGAAAAAGTTTACTAATTTTCCCGAAAGGGTTGCATTTATCGGCGTTTCGGTTTACAATACACAAAAACACAGAACAAGTGACATACAACGAAGCTTTGATTGGTTTTTGGAGGTTGGGTTATGTTTTATGTGCATTTTGTTTGGGAAAAGCTCAAGGGAAGGCGTTTTTTGTGCATCCTCGGGCTTGCTTTGAGCGCAACGCTGTCCGCGCTTATCTGGGTGAATCCTAAGATACTCAGCATCATTGTTGACAGGGGTATCAAGGGCGGGGAGCGTGAGATAATCATTCCGCTCGTGCTGTGCATGGTCGGTGTTCAGCTCACATTTGCCGTCGGGCAGCTTGCGAGGATCGTAATGCTCGAGAAGGCAAGCCAGCATATGCTATGGAATATCAGATCGCAGATATTCTCAAACATCCAGCATCAGGATCTTTCATATTTTTCGCGTATGCGCGCGGGAGATATTATTACAAGGACCACGGGCGACCTTGAATACCTGCGCCATTTCGTGGCGTGGACCTCGTATCAGGTAGTAGACACTATCGTTGTATTTCTGAGTGCTGTGATATGCTTGTTTTCTGTCAGCGTAAAGCTCACGCTCATCATGCTGTCGGTGCTTCCTCTGATATTTTGTGTGTCATATCTTTATTCAAAGACGGTAAGAAAGAGATACAAGCGCATCAGAGAGTCTCTGTCGGAGCTTAACATCGCCGCAACAGAGAATATCGACGGAAACCGTGTAGTCAAGGCGTTCACGAGAGAACGCTACGAGGAAGAGAAGTTTGACGAAAAGAGCCGTGAGTACAAAGACGCAAACGTAGCCGCATCTGTCGCATGGTCGAAGGTAGTGCCGTTTCTCAACTTCTTCTCGCAGTCTCTCGCTATATTCAATCTGCTTATCGGCGGAATGCTCGTTATAAACGGCGACATGACACTGGGCGGGCTTGCTATGTTCAACTCGCTTGCATGGGCGCTCTCCTCTCCGATGAACAGTATATCAAATCTGCTCAACGACATGCAGAGATTCTTTACCTCAGCAGAGAAGGTCGTTGAGATAACCGAGGACACCCCCATTATCTGCGACAGATACGATGCGGTTGCGGCACAAGGAAAGATAAAGGGCAATATCGAGCTGTGCGGAGTTTCCTTTGCATACAAGAACTCGAAGAAGATACTCGATAACGTCTCGGTCAGGATAAACGCGGGGCAGACGGTCGCGATAATGGGGCGGACCGGCTGCGGAAAAACCACCCTCGTCAATCTGATCGCGCGCTTCTTCGATCCCACCGAGGGAACGATACTCTTCGACGGGGTGGATCTGCGCTACAGGCGACTTGACGATATACACCGCTCGGTAGCGATAGCAACGCAGGACGTGTTCCTCTTCTCAGATACGGTAGACGGCAATATTGCCTTTTCGGATACATCCATGCCCGAGGAGAAGGTGGTCGAATACGCTACGCTTGCGGGAGCGGACGGCTTTATCAGAAGGATGGAGTCGGGCTACGATACGATAATCGGAGAGCGCGGCGTCGGAATTTCTGGCGGACAGAGACAGAGAATAGCCCTCGCACGTGCGCTTGCCGCAGAGCCGAGCGTGCTCGTGCTTGACGACACAACGTCGGCTGTCGATACCGATACCGAGGCTTATATACAGAATTCCCTTCGCAATCTTCCCTTTGAATGCACCAAGATAATAATCGCCCAGAGAATAAGCTCGGTAAAGGATGCCGACATGATAATCATCATGGAAAACGGCGGACTTTGCGTAGGCGACCATGACACGCTCGTGCGCAAAAACGCTTATTACAGAGAGCTGTGCGAGCTGCAGAACGTCACGGGTATGCCGCCCTTTGAGGGTGAGGATGCTGAGGGAGGTGAAGAGTAATGCAGAGAAACAAGTACGATATTGACGAGACTCTCGACCGGTCCTTTGATTTTTCCAAGCTCGGACGAGCCCTCGTCTACGTAAAGCCGTACGCGGGCAGAATGCTGTTCGTGCTGCTGCTTGCATGTGCCGCTGCCGTGCTCAGCCTTATCTCACCTATGCTGCTTCAAAAGGCAATGGACGAGGCTATCCCGAACAAGGACGTTCAACTGCTTATAAGGCTCGGGGTCGTGTGTATCCTCGTTATAGCGATAAACCCGATACTCGGAGCCGTACGAAGCTATCTTATGTCCAAGATAGGACAGAGCATGATACTTGATATCAGACGCGACGTCTTCCATCATCTTCAGCAGCTTCCCTTTGCTTATTACGATTCACGCCCGCACGGAAAGATCCTCGTGCGCGTGGTCAATTACGTAAACAACGTCTCGGATATGCTGACTAACGGCATGATAACCGCCATCGTCGATCTTCTTAACATGGTGTTTATCACTGTGTTCATGTTTATCATCTCTCCGAGGCTTGCTCTCGTGATCCTTGCGGGTCTGCCTGTGCTTTTTGCCGTTATCTTCTATATGAAAGGAAAGCAAAAGAAGGCAAATCTGCACTTCAATAATAAGAATTCCAATCTCACCGCATTTACCTGCGAGCATATAAACGGAGTAAAGGTCAGCCAGATATTCGCCCGTCAGGACGAGAATATGCAGATATACGACCGTCTCAACCGCGACTACCGTCATGCGTGGTTTAAGCGTCTGTATCTTACAAACACCCTCGGTCCTATAACCTCGGTGCTCAGCCGTATCGTTATTTCCTTCGTGTACGTCGGAGGTGCGATACTGTTCGTTCCCGTGTCGGACGTCGGCGTTATCATTGCGATGGGTACGTACGCTCAGCGCTTTTGGCAGCCCGTCATCAGCCTTGCAAATATTTACAACAATCTTCTCACGACTCTCTCATATCTTGAGAGGATATTCCAGCTTCTCGACGAGCCGGTTGACATTACGGACGCCGAGGGAGCGAGAGCGCTTGAAGAGATGCGCGGAGAGATCGAGTTTGACGGTGTCAGCTTCTCGTACGAGAAGGGCATCAAGGTGCTTGACAATATCTCCTTCAGCGTAAAGGCAGGTCAGTCGATAGCCCTCGTCGGTGAGACGGGAAGCGGTAAGACCACGATCGTCAATCTGCTCAGCCGCTTTTACGATGCGACGGAAGGAAGGGTGCTTGTTGACGGAGTTGATGTGCGTGAGCTTAAGATCTCGTCGCTGCGCTCCCATATGGGAATAATGATGCAGGATTCCTTTATCTTCTCGGGAACGATCAAGGATAATATCAGATACGGCAAGCTCGATGCTACCGACGAGGAGATCGAGGCGGCGTGCAAGGCAGTATGCGCGCACGAATTCATCTTGGGTATGCCCGACGGCTACGATACCGTGGTCAGCGAGCGAGGCGGCTCTCTCTCGGAGGGACAAAAGCAGCTTATCGCCCTTGCCCGTACGATGATATCCGATCCTTCGGTCATAATTCTCGACGAGGCGACCTCGTCTATCGACGCCAAGACCGAAAAAATGCTAAAGGAGGGTATCGACCGTCTGCTTGAGGGAAGAACGTCCTTTATCATAGCGCACAGGCTTGCTACTATCAGAGGCTGCGACAGGATACTTCTTATCGACAGAGGAAGAATAATCGAGGACGGCTCTCACGAGGAGCTTATGGCGCTCGGAGGCAGATACCACCATCTTTGCACGGTCCAGTCACAGGGCTTTTCAGAGGTAAAGGAAATAAGAGAATAACAGATGGCTCGGAAAACGGCAAAAAGTTTTCCGAGTCATTTTTCTGCCGCTATTGATATTCACGTAAAAATAATATATAATAAGAAATGATAACCACACAGTAACCGAAAGAGGTATGAAAATGGCAAAATACAGACAGGGCAAGATAAACGATGCGGTAATGCAGGCGATGAGCGAGGCGGTAAGAGAGATAAAGGATCCCCGCGTCAGCTCCGCCATGGTCACGATCACCGCGGCTGAGGTAACACCCGACCTCAAATTTGCAAAGATATATTTTTCCGCTATTCTCGGCGATAAGAGCGAGGTAAAGCGTGGACTTGTTTCGGCGGCAGGCTTTTTGCGCCGTACCCTATCGCAAAAGCTCAATCTCAGAATAACTCCCGAGCTCAGCTTCTTTGAGGACAAGTCGATCGAGCACGGAGCAAAGATAGCGAAGATCCTCAACAGCATCGAGATCACTCCCGACGAGGGCGAGGGAGACGAGCAGTAATGGAATACAAGAGACTTACCGTCCCCGAGCTTTGCGACAGGCTCGAGAACTATTCGAGCTTCAAGCTTCTGATGCACTCGAGCCCCGACGGCGATACCTTCGGCTCCTGCACGGCGCTTTACTATATCCTTGCCGAAATGGGCAAGAGCGCATATATCGTATATCCCGACGATAAGTTCCCCGAGCACCTTCTGCCCTTCAAAACGGTCGAGGTCTACTCTCCCGAGCAGTCGGAGGGGATATCGACGGATACGGTAATGACGGTCGACGTAGCCGCACCGAACCAGCTCAGAGGCAACTTTGACAGATACCGCGATTCTATCTCTCTTATGATAGACCACCACGACAACGGCACCCCCATGGCGGATAACCTCACCGTTCCCGAAGCATCTGCGGTCGGCGAGATAGTGTTCGATATTGCCGAGGAGCTGATAGCGAGAGGCAGAATTAATGAGCTTCCGGCAAAAGCGGCTGACGCTGTATTTCTGTCGATCACCTCGGATACGGGGTGCTTCAAGTACTCTAACGCCTCACCAAAGACACATAGAATAGCCGCGCGCCTGATAGAGATGGGCGTTGAGGCGGCAAAGATAAATATGCTCTGCTTCGATTCCAAATCTCCCGAGCAGATAGAAGCGGAAAAGATCGCTTACAATAACATAAGAATACTGCTCGGAGGCAGGCTCGTTATCTGCGCCCTTGACAAAAAGACGAAGGCGGGAATTCCCAACGAGCATTTCGAGAATGCGGTAAATATTGCCCGCTCGGTAAGAGGCTCGCTTGTCAGCTGCGCCATCAAGGAAAAGGACACGCAGGAGGGAAGCTACCGCGTTTCTATGAGATCGGGTGTCGGCGGAGCAAACGTAGCCGGGATATGCGCACACTTCGGCGGCGGCGGTCACGTTTGTGCCGCGGGCTGCTCGATCGATGCTCCGGATATCGAGACGGCAATAGCCGAAATAGTAAAAAAAGTATCAGAGGTTATCTGACTGATGAGTGATTTTCAGACTTTAAACAGAGCCGCTTTTCTTGAAAATGGGCTCGAAGCCTTCCTTGATGGGCGCACCGAGCCTCTCTTCGAGCGGCTGTGCCGTATCCTGCAGGAGAAGAATGCGGAGATGAACGTCACCGCCATCACCGATGACGACGGTGTAGCGCGAAAGCACTTCTGCGATTGCGTTTTTTTGGCATCTCTTCTTCCCGACGAGGGTAAGATGGCGGATATCGGCTGCGGCGGAGGCTTCCCCTGCCTTCCCGTCGCTGTAGCCAAGCCGAGCCTCAGCATTACCGCGATCGATTCCACGGCAAAAAAGGTAAACTATGTCCACGAGACTGCACGCGCACTTGGACTTGATAACCTGAGCGGTGTCGCTATGCGGGCGGAGGAAGGCGCACAGACCTCCGAATACCGCGGGCGATACGATATCGTTACCGCACGCGCGGTGGCTTCTCTTTCCATTCTTTGCGAGCTTTGCATTCCTTATCTGAAGGTCGGAGGGCGCTTCTTTGCCATGAAGGGCAAGGGCGCACCCGAGGAGCTTGCCGAGGCAAAGAATGCAATATCCACCCTCGGCGCCGAGGTTATAAAAATACACGAATTCTCACTTCACGCCGACGGAGAGGTTCAGACCCGCTGTATAATAGAGATCGGAAAGACATCCCCCACCCCTGCACAGTATCCCCGTCAGTACGGAAGGATCAAGAAAAAACCGCTCTGAGAAAACAAAAAACAGGCTTGAAAGCTTCATGCTTTCAGGCCTGTTTTGTTACATCAGTTTTTTTTCGGTGCTGTCGGGGTAAGCAGATATTCTCCGTCCTTTACCGAAAGCACCAGCTGAATCTCGCCCGCATTGATACCGTCAAGCGTGAATACCGCTGAGCATATTACCTTGCCGTTTTCTTGCTTGATCTCGGCTATGGACTTTATGCTGACGATTCCTTCGCCCGCAGCCTTGCCGTTTTTGTCGAATGCTCCTGCATCGAAGACTGCGCTGATATCAAATTCCTGCGTGTACTTGCCATCCTCGGAGGAGAGCTTTGCCTTCTTGCCATTGATATATTCGCATTTGAACGTGAGTTTCGTCAGGTCGATGACGGCACATTCTTCGAGCACACCACCGTTCATTTTGAATACAGCGGTTAAGGTACTGCCCTCGGAGGAAACTGCCATATTGAGAATTATCTCTTTCTTTTTGTCACCGTCAACGTCTGATTCGAGCAGGGAAGCGTGCGTTACCGCCCTGATCGGGAAATTGCCGAGATATCTTGATACTGTAAAGCTGTCACTGCCGATTGCTGAAATGTAATAGTCCGCTGTATCGGGAATATCGGGGAATGACTCGTATGTAATGCTGTAATCACCGCTTTCAGTCAGCACTTTGAGCGGAGAAGTATCAGCCTTTAGGAAATCGAGCTGAACGTGAGGCACCGCTACCTCTATACGCCCGCCAAGCTCGGATGCGATGGGAAAGCTTAGTACCGCGTCGTTTTCCGTATAATATACGATTATGCTTCCGTCAGCGATCCTTGCGGAGAAGTCCTCGCTCTTGCATACCGCATCTGCGAAGCTGCCGACCTCCTCCTCGTATTTTTCACCCCATTTTGCGGTCATTGCTTCTGCCGAGGCGGAAGCGAACATTCCGTACATCTCCTCTCCGACCATGTACCTCTCGGAGAATGAGACCTCCTTGAGAGTGTGAGCATCGAGATTGAGCGAAAAAGCAAGGTGCACAGGCTGTGCCGCATCCTTGAATACTGCCTCTCCCGTGTACATGATGCTTATCATGTCCGTGTCGCAGAGCGTCAGCTCCGCATCAAGATCGATCGACATTACGGAGAAATCCTTGAATTTTTCAATATCCTTTGCCTGCCTCGTGAGAGAAAGCTCGCTTTCGGCAAGCGTGTTGATGTATCTTGTCAGTGCATCCTTTTGTACAGCCTCGAGCGCGTCCTTGCTCTCACCGTCAAGGAGCACCAGCTCAGCCGAGATCTGCCTCTCTGCCGTATCAAGCGCCAAAAACGCCCTGTCCTTTCTTGTGCTGTCTATTACGGGAACCTCCGTTCCCTGCGGCCTTGAAGTAACGGCAGTGCTCTTCGTGGTTATATCACTCTCCTCCGAAGCATTCCCCTCGGTGTTGCCTGCCGCCCCCGTGCACCCCGTCAGAAGCACACATACCGCCGCCAATATTATCAGTTGCTTTTTCATTATTTGTTCCTTTCGTCACAGCTTTTGTCAGCCATAGCGGAATTGAAATATCCTGTATTAAAATCATTATAGCATGTTAGCTTCTGCTATTCAAGATGAAAGTGATCGTTAACAAATGAGACTGTGTCACAACGCAAACTGCCAAACGATTAAAAAGCAATACACAAAACAACCCCCTGTTTTCCCTGAGAACTATCTAAAACTACACTACTCTCAAACTAAAGGTTGCGTATCGCAATCATAAAGAAAGCTTGAGAACTATCTAAAACTACACTACTCTCAAACGCTGAATACAGTTATACCCTCGCAACACCGCTTGAGAACTATCTAAAACTACACTACTCTCAAACAAGGAAGATGAGAGGAAATGAAAACGATGGCTTGAGAACTATCTAAAACTACACTACTCTCAAACGGTTTTATCGAAGCTATTGGAAATGGTCTTGCTTGAGAACTATCTAAAACTACACTACTCTCAAACGCTGAATATAGCTATCCCCTCGTGCAGACGGCTTGAGAACTATCTAAAACTACACTACTCTCAAACTTGACACCTGAAACGGTATGGGAACAATTGCTTGAGAACTATCTAAAACTACACTACTCTCAAACTTCTCTCGGTCTGTGAAATCGCTGCCATAAGCTTGAGAACTATCTAAAACTACACTACTCTCAAACACAAATTGTATGGTGGTACAAAAACCGAAAGCTTGAGAACTATCTAAAACTACACTACTCTCAAACTATATTGTATTCTCTGCCGTAACAGCAGGGGCTTGAGAACTATCTAAAACTACACTACTCTCAAACATAGGAAATGTTTTGTTTTTTATAGGCATGCTTGAGAACTATCTAAAACTACACT
>JAZMZS010000180.1:0-3618 GCA_045586105.1 Eubacteriales bacterium
TAGGATGCTCGTATATAGTAAGATCCCCTGACGGCAGCGAGCTATTCCTCGTTTATCATGCACATACCGATATCGCAACTCTCAGAAGAAATGTGTGTATCGACAGAATTATATTTGAGGATAACGGAGACGGTGCCGATATTGCAAAGGTTCTCGGACCTACCGCTACACCTCAGGAATATCCTAAATAACGAAAAAAGAAGGAGTACGTTTCATCCGCGCTCCTTCTTTTGATTTATAATTCGCTGATCATTCTTTTTATGCACTCAAGCCCTTTGTAGAGGTGATCAAGTGAATATGCGTAGGATATCCTTACAAACCCTTCGCCGCATTTTCCGAATGCACTGCCAGGCACAACTGCGCAGTTATACTCATACAAAAGTTTTTCAGCAAACTCTTCGCTTGACAGACCAAAGTTACTGATATTTGGGAAGACATAGAAAGCACCCTTTGGCTCATAGCACGGAATGCCCATCTTTTTAAATTCGCTGACGAGTATCTTTCTTCTTCTGTCATACTCGGCAACCATCATTCTGACGTCTTCTTCACCGTTTTTCATTGCCTCGATGCCTGCAAACTGACTTGCAGTAGGTGCACACATGATCGCATACTGATGTATCTTGAAAACAGCATCAATGATCGGCTGCGGAGCCGCTATGTAGCCGAGCCTCCATCCGGTCATTGCAAAAGCCTTCGAAAAGCCTCCGACGGTGATAGTCCTTTCATAGAGATCGGATACGGATGCGGGAGACACGTGTTGCTTGCCGTAGGTCAGCTCGGCATATATCTCGTCAGAGATAACCATTACATTTGTGTCTCTGAGAACAGATGCGATCTGCTCCCAATCTTCCCTGTCCATTACAGCACCTGTGGGGTTATTGGGATAAGTCAGAATTACAGCCTTGGTTCTGTTTGTGATAGCAGCCTTGAGCGCCTCTGCGGTAATTTTGAAGCCATCCTTTTCCTGTGTTTCGATAATAACAGCCTTGCCTCCACACATTTGAACAAGCGGCTCATAGCATACAAAATTCGGTTCATGAACGATCACCTCGTCCCCTTCACCTGTGAGAGCTCTGATAACGATATCAATAGCTTCGCTTCCGCCGACGGTTGAGATGATCTGCTTGAAATCGTAATCAATAGAAAAACGCCTTGAAAGATATGATGCTATCTCTTGTCTGAGCTCAGGTGTACCTGCATTAGACGTATAATAGGTCTTTCCCTTCTGTATGCTGTCAATTGCAGCATCCCGGATATGCCAAGGTGTAGGGAAATCAGGCTGACCGACTGTAAGAGAGATGACCCCCTTCATTGTTTCGAGAATATCGAAAAATTTCCGGATTCCAGAAGGCTTGAGGTCTGCGGCTCTTCCCGATATTGCTTTAGAATAATCGATCATTACAGGCAGTTTCCTCTCTCATCAATTATAGCAGGACCATAGATAACGCCCTTATCCTTATACTTACGAAGAACAAAGTGCGTAGCTGTCGAAACAACGCCCTGAATCGGAGCAAGCTTTTGTGCTACAAACAGTGCAACCTCCCGCATAGTCTTTCCTTCAAGAATAACAAGCAGGTCATAAGATCCCGACATAAGATACAGACTCTGCACCTCGGGAAAATTATAAATGCGCTCCGCAACTTTGTCAAACCCCCGGTCAGGCTGAGGAGTTACCTTGAGCTCAATTACGGCGTTCACATACTCGCGCGAAGTCTTATCCCAATCTATAAGAGCCTTATAACCAAGGATTATGCCGTTTTCGGTGTATTCGCCGATGATTTTGGAAATATCGCCCTCATCCTTATCAAGCATGACCGCGATCTGCTCATTGGTAAGTCTTGCATCCTTCTCTATCATTTCGAGAAGCTCGATATTTATATTTTCCTTCTGCATAATATATCTCCTTATATCAGTATTATATATCAGATCCCGAGTATCTTCCTATGATCTGCTCGTAAGAAAGCCCGTACTTGTTTGCTATATCGCGTGCATAGCTCTTTCCGTCAGGCTTGACTCTGTCAATACGGAAGCATCTCTTACCATCTGTAATTCTGGCAACAAGCGAGTCTATCTTTGTTCCTCCGAGCTCGGCGCAGCGGCGGTTGATGTCATCAAGCTGAGCTGAAAGCTCGTGCAGATGTGTCGAGAAAATTACTCTGCATCCGATCTTCGAGAAAGCCATCAGAACGTCAGCGGCTATATATGACGCCTCATAAGCACCCGTCGAAGAAAAGGATTCATCAAGCAAAACAAGCGAGTTTTCGGTGATCTTATCAAACATAACGCCGAGGCGTACGCATTCTTCGCCGAGACGCCCTTTGTCGATCGTATCATCAGCGCCTATCGGGAAATGAGTGTAAAGACCGTCAACAGGACTTATAACAAGCGAGTCAGCCGGCGCAAACATTCCAAGCTGCACCATCGCCTGAGCAAGACCGACAGCACAGGTAATAACAGATTTACCTCCTCGGTTAGGACCTGTAAGAACGAATATCCTGCCGTCATCATCAAAGGCAAAATCATTCTGAACGATACTGTCTGTTATCTGCAATGCAACGGAAGGATTATAAAGCCCCTTTGCATCGAAGTCCTTTTTGTCCATTTCTGTAATAGTCGGAATACAGAGAGGACAGCCGATGCTCTGCAGCTCTCTCATAAAATCGGTTCCTTTTGCAAGAAATTCAAACTCGGGTTGAATTCTGAGAAGGAAGTCGGTATTATCAAGCACATATTCGTGAACTATATGCTTCCATGATTTTATAGAAGATTTAAATACATCATTTATAGCCGTGTTGAACGCATAAGAAAGAGCTGTCTTTGTATTCTCGTTCTGCCCCTTTCCAAAGGGAACGAGGCTTGCTATACAGGTATATTGATCATCCTTGAAATTCAGCCTAAGGATCTTCTCGAGCAGCTCGCCGCTCTTAAAGGGCTCTGAATTGATAGAGAGAACACCTGCATTGGAAGGGCGTAGCTGAGCATCAAGATTAACTCCCACGGTAATTGAACGGATCTCTCTTACTCTCTGGGTAAGCTCACCGAGCTTTTTATTAAGGTTTTTGTAATAGTCACTCTCGGCAAGCTCCTTCATTCTGTCGGACAGAGTAATGAATGCGTGGCTGCGAAGTGAGTCTCTGTACATGCGCAATCCGTCGTTCAGCTTGTCAACACAGCTGATATAAAGCTCGATCTCAGTAATGCTCAAAAGATACGATTCGGTAGTTTCGGAAGCTTCGCTGTCAAGGCGGCGGAGCTCGGTAATATCATTAAGAACAGGAACAACAGACATTAGCACGTCCTTAAGACCGGGGTTATCAAGCATATCCCGAAAAGCTTCAAGTCTGTATTCCATCACTTCTTTATCAGTAGTGAAGAAATCTGAAATATCGCGTGTTTTAAGCTCCAACATATATAAAAGACCAAGCTCGTCACAGGTTTTGGTCGTGATCACGGGGCGCTCGCTCTCGCTATACGCTTCTTTCTGTTTTTCCTGCGAAGGAAAGATCAGACTGAAATTAAAATCCATTACTTTGTCCTCGATCCTTGATTTCCATTATTAACTTATTATACTACAAAAATCTTAATAAAACAATACTTTATATGTATTTTTAAAATAAC
>JAZMZS010000181.1:0-2862 GCA_045586105.1 Eubacteriales bacterium
AGAGTGGTCTTGCCGCGTGTCATATCGAGCCACGAGGGATAGGTGTCCTGCAGGAGAAGCTTCATAGCGATATCGCATCTGCCGGTGTCACGCAAGACTTCCATTACGTACTTCGTGCCGAGAATGCCCGTTGTCAGGTGATAGCCGTGTGCCTCAACGTCCGAGACGAGCTTTTCGATCGCGGTGGGAATATCCTTTTCGGGGATCACCCCGAGCTTCAGCGCAAAGGAAAGGCTGAATTGAGAGTTGCCGTCAAAAACTATGTTGTCGGCATCGTAGAATGTATCAAGAATGAGCTTCTTTTGCTTTTCTATCAGCTTTTCAAGCTCGGATGAGTCGCGCTCAAGAGCATCAAGCACGTTCTTGCAGATTATGAGGTTATAAAGATAGTAGAGAGTAGAGCAGGATTCAGGGTCACCTCGCGTCCAACCCTCATCGCGCGACATCCAGTCACCGTAACGTGTCTTGGGCAATATCGGCCCCTGCGTTTTAAGGAATTCGATATACCGAATCAGCGCGGGAGCGTATCTTTCCAGAACGGCGCGGTTGCGGTAGAAGAGGTAGTGATCCCAAAGGATGATCGAGAAGCCCGATGACCAGTCGATTGAGTGGAACTGATCGTGCCAGGGAGCGATATGGGGCATGGCTCCGGTTTCGGAATGCGCGCAGAGTGCAATGTCTTCAAGGAATTTGCGGTAATACGCGCTCATATCGAAGTTATAGAGGCAGACAAGATCGGTGATGTGTGCGTCACCCATCCAACCGAGGCGCTCTGAGCGTTGAGGAGAATCCATGGGAAAGCTCTGCAATGCGGATCTTTGCGTGCGGAGGATGATATCGTGCAGACGGTTGATATCCTCGTTGTCGCACTCAAAATATCCGGTCCGGTCAACGTCCGCGTAAACGTGAAAAGCCTTTACTTCAAGCAGCTCCGCCATGCAATTTTCGATCGTTATTTCAACCACCGAGAATCCGCAGAAGCTGAAAGAGGGCTCGTAGATCTCAACACCGTTGCCCGAGAGGATATATTCGTCCGTGTTTTCAGCATCCGCATTTGAGACGGTGTCAAGATATCCGTCGCGCATAGATTCCGCATAGCGGATGCGAATCTTTTCGCCGCGCTCGCCTTGAACTTTGATGCGCACCCAGCCCGAAATATTCTCGCCGAAAATATGGATGGTCTTTCCGTTTACGCGCTTTTTTACCGCGATAGGATCAAGCTCGGCTCTCTTGGTTATGTGAAAATATTCGTTCTTTTCAAGGCGACGCGTCGGGCTTTCGATATGAAGCGCGTTTTGCCACCCGCTGTCATCAAATCCGTTTTCCTTCCATCCCGTTTGCTCAAGGCGGGCATCGCATCGCTCACCGTCATAGTAGCAATTGTGTGTGATCATACCGTGAGAGCATTTCCAGCTCTCGTCGCAAGCGTATTCATCAAGTTGTCCGTCGGGATACGTGACGGACATTTCAAATGAAAGGCAGGGATCACCGAAATAAGCCGCACGCCAGCCCCAATACTTCTTCGGAGTTGAAAAGCGAGCGTTACCAAGCTCGACTCCGATGGTATGAGTACCCGCGGAGAGAAGGGAAGTGACGTCGAATTCATCGTAAAGAGCAAGCTTACGGTAAGCGGTCTCGAGCGGTGAAAGCGAATAACCGCCCACCTTTTTTCCATCTATATACAGATGATAAAAGCCGAGGCCGCATATTTTTATTATTGCCCGTGCGGGCGCTTTGGCAAGCGTATATTCCCTGCGAAAGATCACGCTTGCTTTTTCGGGGTTGAGCTCTTTGAGGCTTGCTTCAGCAATTTTCCCCCATCCTTCGCCATTTTCACCAAACGGTAGCAGCGGAATATTTCTCTTTGCGATCCAGTTTTTGTTAGTCATGTTACTTTTTCCTGTTAAAACGACCGAAAGCCCAAATATTTGGGCTTTCGGAAAAAATATTCAGTTTGGAATATCCGTATGTATGGATCAGTCCTCAAGCGCTGCGAAGTCTTCCGTGATAACGGCGAGCTTCTTGGGAAGAGTGAACTTGTAGGGAGTGCATACGGTTGCCCAGCTGTTGCCGGCTACTGCACAGTTATCCCAGTTATCACTCATTGCACCGAGAGGGGTGTTGAAGAGACGACCGAAGTCGAATACGATACCGGAGCGGATGATATCATACATCTGAGACTCAACGGAGGTCTCGGAGTATCTCAGCTTCATAGTGAGCTCGAAGAGAGCGGGAGTGGTCAGGCGGTAAGCCTCGGATGCCCAGCACTCAAGAACTGCAGCTGCACGGTTGGTATCCTTGGAGGATGTGTAGATCGCATAGAAGGAAACGGGGTTACCAACACAGGTAATGTGGCGCTCCTGCTCCTTGTTGTACTTGGGTATCGGAACGATGCCGTAGCCGAAGCCGGATTCAACGATCTTGTCAGCTACGTCCTTATGACGAGCCATTACCATAAGAGAGTTACCGTTGTAGAATACGTTAGCGTAGTGAGAGCTGTTAACGTAAACGCTGCCCTGCTTGATCCATGAGCCAACAGAGTCACAAAGCTGGATAGCCTTCTCGGAGAAGTAGTCATCGGAGATCTTAAGGAGAGTCTGATCGTCCTTTTCTGTCTGTCTCAGACCTGCAGCATAGTAAATAGCGTCAAAGTGCCAGGAAAGGGTGGTAAAGCCGTAATAGTCATTCTCGTTAGCGGAGTTGCTGCCATCGAGATCCTGATACAGATCCTTTGTCATAAGCTGGAGCTCATCGATAGTCCAGTTGCCATCAAGAACCTTCTGGGTGGGCTCAACGAGATCGGTATACTTCTTGAGCTCATCCTTGTTGAAGAATATAGCGTACATCTGATGGATGGAGTTG
>JAZMZS010000182.1:0-17324 GCA_045586105.1 Eubacteriales bacterium
CACGAGACCTACAACTATCGTACCGGGTGACACCACCCAGCCGGCATTCCAGACCGAGATCACTATTCCCACCACCGCAACAGTGACAGGAATGTATCTGTTGACCTTGTCGTTTGGAATAAGGTGTTTCATGATATACCCGACTGCGAGACATATCGCAAGCACGACGGGTGTTAAGTATGTATTAAGTATATCTGTCATTATTGTTCTCCTTTTCTTTTGTGAGTTAGATCATTATAGAGCTCGTCACTTGCCTCGCGCATCTGTTCGACATTGTTGCCGTTGATACCGTGGTCGAGCAAGGCGATCATTCCTCGCTGTAGAACAGCTAAGGAATTATCGATATCGGCTATTCTGTCGTGATCGCGGTCAAGCTTGCGGTCGACATCTTTCTTCCATTCTTCGAGAGCATCAAGGCGGGCATTCTGCTGATTAATAGGTGTTCGTGCTGCTTTGACTACGTTGATAAGCTTCTCAGCCGCGTTTGACAGTAGCACGATAGCGGATGCAATTGCGAGAATTGCAGTCATTGTTGTGGTATCAAGCATCCGTTTCTCCTCTCGGTATGACGAGCTTCCAACCCACCACAATATAATCAGCAGTCATAGCACGATACCTGTCTCTGTTCGCCGCAAGAATAGCTGCTACGGTCGTACTGTGCTTTTTTGCAAGTGCGGACAGCGTATCACCGCGCACGACGGTATGTACGTGTGCTTCTGTGGGGTCGGGCGTGGGAATCCGAGGCGCTTCAGTCTCGGGTTCCGGTGCCAACGTCGGAGCCTTGCCCGGTATCTTAAGGAGCTGTCCTGCGTATATACGGTTAGGATCCGATATACCGTTGAGCTTAGCTATTTCGCTGACCGAGCTGTTATGCGCCGCTGCGATCCTCGAAAGAACGTCGCCTGCCTTTACCTCATACAAAACACCGTCGTACGGCTCCTCTCCGTAAGGACGTCCGACGAGCTTCTGATATACGCGCTCACGGCGGGGTGTGTAATTGCAAAACACGCGGTCTTTCGTTGCCGCAACGTAGAGCGAATCGATATCCTTCCCCTCGGCCGCCAGAATTATACGCTCAGATGCTCCCGCTCCGCCCTGGTTCTCTATATCTGCCATGAATATCTGTGCATTTTCTTCGGTCACTCCAAGTCTTGATACATGCTCAAGATACGCGCCTACGTCCTCGACGGTCTGCTCATCCTGCACCTTTTTCGACGCTTCAGTAGACAGCAGGGCAGACAGTTCGGCGCTCTCGAGGGTATTGACAGTTCTGCGAGCCCACGAGGAGGAAGAGAGAATATCCTTCTTCAATCCCTCCGAGAGATACTCGACAGCTTTGTCAGCGAGAGCCTTCACTATCTTTTTGAGGAGCTTATGGGCGCGCTCGCCGTGCCACTGGATCCTGCCGACCGACACGGCTCCGTTATCGTCGGCATTTACGGAAGAATATCCTCCTTCACTGGCAAATATGATCTCGCTTGCTTTTTTGAGTAAGTCTTTAGAAATAGTCATTATCGATCTCCTTTATGTGGTAGCAACACCATGGTAATCGTTGTTTTTTCGTTCGTTAGACACACTGATGCTTCGGAACTTAATGACACCGTCAACTCACCCGACCTTAGCGTCACACTTACGTTTATAGTGCCTAAGTAGGACATAGCTGAATCAACACCGTATATTGCTATACCTCCGCTTGATGCTTCGCTGCATTCCATATCAACTTGACATACTGCGCTGCTATTCTGTATAACTGAGCCATATGATGCATTGACGGTCATGACGAGGTATATAACAGCCCCTTGCCGCTGTATGCTTCCTGCGGCGGTCAAACCGTCATCGAAAGCCACTTCAAATGTGACAGGATCAGATAAGCTCCACTGCTGCACCCACTCTTCCTCAGTACCCGCAAAACCATGTTTCACGGCCAAGGTATAAGGGGAAACGTAGTATCTTTCCCTCTCGGCAGTGTTTTTGCTCGCAGGGTTATAATTTGTTACGATATAGTGCTTGTAATCAGCTATAGCATTGTTATACTCTGCAAGCTCGTTCGCGTACGTGTTGTACTGCTTCAGCACAAAGTCTATCATTGCCGACAGATACAAAAAATAGATGCGCCGCCAGGGTGCCTCGCTCACGAGAAGCTCTGTATCGGGCGATTCGGTGTAGCTGTATTCGTGATTAAAGTCTTCTACGAGCAGTATCTGCCGAGCAACGGAAGCGTCAACGTCGGAAAGCCACCGCGCAAGCGTATCCTTCGGTATCTTATGCCCGGTATACACTTGCTCTATCAGATCTATTTCGTTTTTTACGGTCGTTTTCATTTCTGCCTCCTATTGCGTTTCACGGAGCGGAATTATATCCGCTCCGTATAACCGCATATTAGATTACAGCGCCATACCGCCTATACCGGAATCTCCTGCCATAGCAGCCGCTGCGCTCATGCTTGAACCGAAGCTGAGACCTCCCGCGACCATTCCTCTCCAGTCGGCAAAGCCGCCCGTGAAGCGTGCCCTACCCTTGAGGATATAAGAATCGTTATCGTCCCACTTGTCGGAGATCTCAAGTGCCTCTCTCTCCTGGAAGATAGCGCAGTCCGCGTCCGAATTAAACGCGGAATCAAGAAGAACGAAGGGAATGTTGGACGTGCCGACGAAGCGGTTGAGTTCGGGCCATACCATAACGTGGAAGTTGCCTGCCATGTAGTTGAGATCGTTGTCGGACGTTCCGGGAAGCTTGTCGGAGCCTACTGCCGCAAAGACTGCCTGCTTGATGCGGGAATCATTGGGAATGATAATGGTATCGGGATTAAGACCGAGAATGTTTCCCTTGTCATCGGTGAAGTTCTGCATCTTCGTGGTGAGTGCACTCAGAACGTCCACCGAAAAGTTATCGGTATACGCATTCGACTGTACTTCGCCAGAGATCTGGTTTGCATGCTCTGCCGAAAACACGCACTTGCCGTCATAGGAGGTAGTATCGAAGGATGCGACACCGCTATTGAACGCATTACCGCCCGTAAGCGCCGTTCCAAGCAGGTTTGCAAGGAAGCGGTCAAGGGTACGGTAATAGGAACGAGGGAGCATTCCGCCCTGCTTGATTATTCTGTCCACGTTACCGTGAGAGTCGTCGAGCATCTCACGCGTTATCTTGATAGACTGCTTCCAGGTCTGGTTGAGGAGGGTCTTGAGCTTTTTATCGGCAAAGCCGGTAAGAGGGTATGCTCCACCCTCGCCGACTGCGGCGAAGTCGTCAAGGCCCGTAGCTCCACCGTAGCCCTCTCCGAAATTGGTGGACTTGCGCTTGGTGAAGATCTTAAGACCAACCGCAGCGCGCTCGAATGACTCGGCTGTAGAATCGATGTAAGATGCAAGAGGCACCTGCACCTTGCCGATAAGCTGATTGAGGGTTCCCGAACCCTCGGTAAGTATGATGTTTGCCATGTTCGTTTATTCCTTTCTGTTTTTTACGTTGCCGATGCAGCACTCTTCGGCTCGATGAATACGACCCTGACCTTGCTTCCCGCGACCTTGCCGTCAAAGCTGATGACCTTCGCACATCCCGTGTCGGAGGCGGAATGGATGCAGGTTCCGTTTGCATTGATGTTGTGAACAGATCCGAGCGCCACCGCACTGAGATTTCCCGAAAGCTGTGTCTCGTATACGGTAGAGGGATATACGGGCTCGACGGGAACTATAGTTCCGTCGGTCACCGCCGCTCCGCCTCCGTCGTAGAGCGAAATGTACTCGGGCTTGTTGCCGTCCTTTGCTATCACGAGCTTTCCCTCAGTAAGCACGAGCGCAGTGCCCGCCCTGAGTGAAAGAGTTGAAGTCGGGAGATACATTATCGGAATGTCTCCCATATTCTGCTGATATGCTGTAAATGCCATGTTTTTGTTTCCTTTCGATTTATTTGTGAATCTTGTATTTCTGATATGCGCGTATAGCCTGCTCGCGGGTCGCACCCGGGATAGCATCCATATACGCTTTGATCTGTGACTCGGTTACGTTCATGCCGCCCGAGCCGTGTGTGCGTGTTGCGGATAAATGAGCCGTGCTTGCGGCGGCGTTTCTCGCCTGCTGTGCTGCGGCGGCAGCTCTGCGCTTGATGTATACGTCCTCATACGTAAGACGTACAGCATCGGAAAGCGTATAGCCTGCCGACACTTTATCCTTTATATCGGGATAACGAGGAAGCCTGATTATATCATCTATACTCGATATCTCGGGGAAAGCCTCTCGAACCTTTCCGAGCTCTGCACTGATCGCTGTATTCACTCTCTCTCGCATAAGCTCTTCATGTGCCTGGGTCAACTGCTCACGCGCGTCTCTCGCTGCCTGAACATCCGGATGCGCCGATACAATTTCGTCTACCTTCTCGGGCGTAATGCCTGTCTCTGATGCCGTTTCCAGCGTTGTCTGCCTCGAGTTTTTAATCTGTGAGTATCTGGTGTACTCCTCCTCGGTAGTGATGAGCTTGCCGTTTTCGTCTCTCAGATTGAGGCCTTTGATAAATCCTTCGATTTTGTTTTTTGCCGCCGTCTCTGCCTCGCTCACTGCCGCATCTCTCTGTTTTTCTGCCGCTCTCCGGGCGGCTGCGTAACGCGAGTTGGTTTCAGCATCCTGCGGCGGACGTTCTACAGATGAAATCGGCTCGAGAATACTGTCACGGGAGGCGTCGGCGTTATCCGAAGCTTTTTCTGCGGCGGTATCATTATCCGCTTCTGTTGTTACAGGTTCGGCGACTTCCTGCGAGTTTGCGCCTGTATCGGTCGAAGGAGCAGCGACCTCCTCCGTGTTTACGCTTGCAGACGGCTGTATCTCTGTAGTCGAGCCGTCCTTTTTGACCATTGTTATCATGTTGTTTTGTCCTTTCGATTTTTACTCTTTTCGTTGAGAATGGAGCATTTGAAGTGTTATCCTCTTTTTACTTGTTGTTGCCCTGACGCACGTCCTTGCCGCGCATGCCCTTAACTCCCGCAGGAGCGCTGACCTTCTTGGGTGCCTTGACAACCTGAGCGCCCGTATTCTTGATCTCGTAAGTCTTCTTCATCTTATCGACCTCCTTTCATTTGATGTGTATATACCGCTCTCCTCTTGCTCCGTCAGATCTGAGCGGCGGGATCGGATCCCTTGTTAAGAATTGATGTTATTTGTGCGTCACGCATAGCACCCCTTGTCTGCTCTTCCTGTGCAATAGCAGCCGACTGCATCAATTGCTGTTGTGCCATAGCCTGTTGCTGTGCTGCTCGCGCGGCTTCTATCTCTGCCTGCTTACGCGCTTCGAGCTGTGCCTTGACTATATTTGCACTCGGATAATGGAAGGTCTCAAGCACAGTCCAATACGTAAGAAGTGCATCTACGGAAGAAGGATCTCCGAATGCACCGCGCGCAAGATTGGTTGATGCTTCCTGCCACATTGTAGCTCTGTCCGACTGAAGCGGTGCGTTATCATCGCACGAGAAGAGGAATCTGTCGTTCCAGTAGTACTCTCCCGCATCGTCCTTGCACAGGAACGCCATGCGGTCGAACTCCGTGTAGATATCGTCGGTATTGACATCCTTCGATACTACAGGACGCGGCTCCTGAGCATAGGCAAGCTTGAATTTGAAAATAAGCTCGTATATCTTCGACCATGCCGCCTTTTTCATCACGCGCTTGGATTCAAGTCTTCCCATAGATTGAGCAGCCGAGAACTGCTTCGCACGGGCACTTGTTGCAGTAGAGTCCTTCCGTCCTTGAAGAGAGTCGGTAACGCCGACGATCTGTCTTGCTTCCTCGTACGCTTCATGATACAGCGCGAGGTCTTGAGATATATCGCCTTCAAGTGTATACGTACGTATAAGCTGGGCGCTCGCCGCATCTCTCGGACGTATGATGCGAAGGCTTCCGCCCTCGGTATCCTCAACGGTGATATCTGCATCATCGGGAAGCGAGAGCACTGTACCGCCTCCGAGATTCTTCTTGAGCATTTTTGCAGATAGGCAATTGAGAACGTTTTGCTGCGTCGACATTTTATCGACATCGCTCTCTCCGAGAAAAGAGCCGAACATAGAGATATTCTTCCGCTGAACAAGGGGGAAAACATCGGGCTTGTAATACGGTACACGTATAGGCTTGGTCTCTATCAGCAGTGCGCCCGATTCGTCATACATGGGAGAGCCGAGATCGTCGAGCATCTGTACTACCTCAGGCGTAATCGTCTCGCCCGCTACGTCTCTCGGCTCGAATATCTCCTCATAGTCCGTGGCAGATTCTTCCCACTTGGTACTCTCACAGTACGGACAGACGTTCTTCGAAACTCTGTGCGTGTCGCACTCGGGCTTCGTGCCGTCGGTATGTATTTGCTCGTCAAGAGTATCGAGGACCACGAATGGCTCGGGCGCTCCGCACTTAGCGCAGGTTCTGCGCCGGTGCGCCTGGTAATCCTCGTTATCATCAAGAATAACATCGTGTACCCAGCTCATCACCCCGATACCGCCGCGCTCGTTGCGATAGTATACGTATATCTGAGTTACCATATCATCGGACGGCTCATATCCCTCTCCTCGGATGTCCGGGTATTCCTCTGCGGAATCTGTAAGATCTACACCGTATCTGCGCTTAATGTATCCCTTGGTCTGAGGAACGCGGAGGAAATAATACTCCATATCCTCAACGGAAGACGTCACGCCGTTCTGCGGAATGACCATCTTTGCGCCGAGCTGAGTGAGAAGAACGTCCCCGAACACTGTATGACTTCCCTCGAGCGCATCCCACTCTACGTGAAAGAATGAGGATCCGTGTATCGGGCACAACCTCTCATCGAGGTCGTTGAGCTCTTCTGTCGGAAGACGGTCAAGCTCGCAGTAGAGCATATCTTCTATCATTTTTGCAAGATGAACGTCCTCTTCGCGCATTGCCGTTACCTTCGGCGCGGGAATGTTTGTGTTGATGCAGGACTCTATATTCTCGGATATAACGTTGCGCACAAGAGGCGTTTTCTTTTTCTCATCCCCTTCGTAAAGCGGAAGAATATCGTCACTGCCCCGGTATAACGCTTCTCTTGCGTCCATGCGCTCAAGCTCGTCCGAATATGCGGTCATTGCGCTTTGAAAGCGCTCCTGCCATATAGCGAGCCGCTGTTTTGCTTTTTCTTTTTTCGTCATTTTTTACCTCTTTTTCTCGGAGGGGGAGAGCCCCACTGCGAGCGTAAATATTCTTTCGTCCTCGGCGGTGCGTTTCTGTAATCCTCATACATGCTGTCGGTCCATTCAACGTGAGGCGTGACGGCTTCTATGAGGTAACTCTGCGAATCTCTGATAGCGTGAGCTATGCCGAGCGCTATAACAAGGTCGTCATGCGCTCCTTCCTCTGCTTCCGCTCTCCACTTTGCGTTTCTGACAAAGGTCAGCATCTCGTGGATAGTATGCTCGTGATTGATATCCTCGGGATGCTCTCTCACATGGCGGACAAGTCCCGCAATCAGAAGCGGTCTTGTCTTGGAATCCGTGCGGAAGCCGAACGCCTGCACCGTCTTGTGTGTATAATTATCCACCGTCTCACGCACGTACTGCTTCGGGTACCGTAGTCTTTCAAGCTCGCGCACGGGATAGGTGGAGAAGTTAGTCTCGACGCCTATGAGCGCATCGTTGTAATAACAACCGAGGCAGTACATCTGACGTGCGTATTCGTCCTCGTCGAGCTTAGCGCGCCACAGTACAGCGACCTGCTCGCCCGTCGAGTTGTCGATAACCTGACCGACACATGCGTCGGAGCCGTCTCCCGCCGTATCTCCGCCGATAACGTACGGGTGTCCGGGTTCTGCGTCCTTGAATATTCTTATCATGCCCGAAGATGCCTCTTCCCACGAGTATGATGCTATACGGTCCGCTGCATCAAGAACGTAAGAGAACGCGCCGCGCTTCACAGGGGGAACAAGCTGACCGAGACGGACGGACAGCGCCTGACCGTCGAACACCGTATCACCGGTAACACCCCATTGACCAAGGCAGTATACGGTGTAGTAATACGGATTTGTCTCTCGGAATGCCTCAAGCGTTTCTATCGCTTCGTGCGATAGAAAGGGATTGTCCCGATACGTTGTCTCACTGACTCGCGCTCGGGGATCCTCGCGGTCGAAAAACCGACGTTTGAGCCAGTGTATGACTGAGATCGGGTTAAATGTTATTATGATCTGCTTGTAATACGGCGTTTCGTCGCGCATACGAATGTCAAGCTGGTCAAAATCGGCTTCAAGCAGCTCACTTGCCTCCTCGATCCAGATACACGTGATATGATAAATAGATTTGAGCTTTTCGGGGTCGTCTATTCCCGAGAAAAGGATCTCGCTCCCGGTACCCGAAAAGCGTATTGAGAGATCCGATTTGTTGACTGTGTAATCCCGCCCCTGTACAAGCTCGGAGTAATTCTCCGCAAGCTGTCCGAGAAGCTGTCTCCAGCAGCTCTGCTTAAGCGTTTTGCCTACCTTACGAACGACGAGGATCCTGTGTCCTCGCTCGGTCAACGCCCTCTCAAGTATTTTTCTCCCGGCGAATATACTCTTTCCGGAACCGCCTCCGCCCTTGAGAACGAGGTATCTGTGCCGATCGGCGAACAGAGGAAGAAAAGCAGGTACCGTCGTGCGCTTAAGATACGTGTACCACTCGAGAATGCCGAGAGTGCTGTCTATGTTCACTCTTTAATTCCTTGGCGCAGAGCCTCTATTCTTTTGAGTTTTTCCTCAAGGGGAAGCTCCGTACTTGAACTCACGGCGGCTACCTTGGCAGATTCTTCGTCTATTCCGAGATGCCGCGCATCCTTCCAACCGTGATTGTTCATCAGATTGAACTTGATTCCGTCGACCTTTTCCCGAATAAGCAGTTCCCTCTCGGCATAAGCCTCAAGCTCGCCCTTGATCTCAGCGTACGCATCTGGGTATACCGCCTTGTATGACTGCACAAGCGTCTGCTTGTTTATACCGAGGTGACGCGCCCAGTCGGCAGTGTTCGGAGGAACAGCATACTCGACAGTAACGATGGGCTCTCCGCGCACGTTGAGGACGGGCGTACCGCCTGCCATCATTGGCTTTTTATACTTGATCGAATCTATGTATTCGCGGCTCTTTTTCAGGAACGCTTTTTCCGTCTTGTATTTTCTTTGTGGCACATCCTCACCTCCCCTCGGCTATAATCATAACAAAATAAAAAACAAAAGTGCATCCCCCCCTAACCGTGCAGATAACGTGCAATAATTTTACTAATATGCACGTTACCGCGGCTCCTGCTCGCACGCACGCGATATAATTTGTTCCCGCGTACACGGGCGCACATTGGCCCGAGTTGGGATAGAAAAAGAAAAAAGGAGCTTCTACAAGCCCCTTCCTCCTTTGTGTTTTCTGTGATATTTGCGCTCAAGCTGCTCCCCGATCATACACCCGTCATACTTAGCGTTGCAATATACGTCCATGTACTCAGACTTATGTATGCGCGAACCGAATGCCAGGTGCACGAGAGTGTTGTCAAGCGGTCCCTCGCAATATATCACGGAGCCGGTATGTCCGCGATAATACGGGCACATCGTACGCTCCGACTGCTGACGTCTCGGCATTATTGCTCTCCCTTCGGTTTGTATACGTGCTTCTGTCTGATCGTGCAATACTCATAGTCGGGACACGGTGCCAAATAGTCCTGCACACCCTCGCTCTTGTTTGGTGTGCCGTCGCAGAAATGACTAAGACCGTATCTGCAGATTCTTGTCAATAAATTCAGCTTCGTAGCATGCGTTATTTCGTTCGTCTCCTCGATAGGATCCTTTATGTACTTTGAGACTTTGAGCCTTAACTCCACATTTTCAGTCTCAAGCTTTTGGTTGCGGCGGCTGAGTCTGTCGACCTCTTTTCGAAGACAGTTAAGCTCATCAACTTCCTTGCTTCTCATCCCTGCTCACCTCGCTAAAACAATGACAAATGCACAATAGAGATAAAATATTAAAAGTGTAACTATCATAGCTATGAGTAAGTATTTGTCTTTCATTTACCATTTCTCCTTCTCGTGTATATCCACGCTATTAGCCATACCACGCTCACCGACGCGAGCACCGCTAAGCATATACTGATAAGCTCAAGCAGTACCCACGGCATCACATATATTAACATCAGCACCGCTTTCATTTTTCTTTCCTTTCTCGGCGCGAACAATAGTCATTATCATCCGTTCTGTCGTGGTATATCGTGTCGGTATCGTGATATCCGTCGTAATCACGATCAATATACTCCTCGTAATACATAGGGCATCTGAAGGTCCCGCGATGTTCGCACTCACAGCACAAAACCGTTTCGGAAGGTATCTCGGCAAAAGAATCAACCAATTCCGACAAGGGGATATCAAACCTTTCGCTAATAATCTCTGCAGCTGTGGAGGCGTCAATGTGTTTTGGCATCACTCACCGCCCCCTCTCCGCGTTTGTATATTCTATACCGTATGCCTGCGCTATGATACTGTTCGGGTAGACGATACATTCGATCTCGTCGGGATCGATATCGATACAGGCAGGGCGCGCCTGAACGCTTCGAGCTGATACCCTCTCGGCGTGTGCGTACTTATGTATAGCGCGTTTCGGGGATGGAGCTATAATGTACAGTCCTCTCAACTCTCCGCGCACGTGGCAAAAATACAGTTTATTCATCTTTTACCGCCTCGCTCTCTACGATCTCGCAATAACGGTTAAGATACCAACGCGCCTTTTCTATATCTTTTGTCGGGTTTTTATGCTTCTGTCTGCAGCGCCAGAGGTACTTGAAGGCATTGAGAACGCAAAAAGCCTTCACCGCTTCCGCGCCGAAGATCTCAAGCATTACCTCGATACACTCATATTTTCCGGCGTAATGCGGCGGGTGATTCACGTCGTCCCTCTTGACTGATTTATCAGCGCCGATCTCTTCCTCAAAGCTGTGACACACGACCTTGTGATTTACGCTGAGCTCGGGCTCAAGCTCGCACTTTCCGCGCTTTTTGCATTTTTGACATTTATTCATGCTTTTCTCCCTTTCGTTTTCGTCGTTTTTTTGTATTGGCAAATACCGCATCGGCACGGTACATCTTAACGTGGATATAATAACCGCCATTCACTTCGTTATAGAACGGCTTTGCCTCGGAGAGATAGTAACCCTCGTAGATATCCTCGAAGGCGCGGCGACTCTCCGCGTCATAAGTAGCAAGCGCCTGCACTTTGCGCTGAGACAGTTTACCGTCCCGCACCTTTGGCTCCGGCTGTATAAGGTTCTTCGACGCGCACCACCGCTTGCGGAACACAAGCTCGTCCTTGTGTGCGCGGAACTGCTTAGTCACGTATCTCGCAAGCCCCTCGACACCGTTCTCGTTAAACTGCAGCTGTCGGCAGTTTGCGTATCCGTACCCCCACAAGCGTTCAAGCGCGGTACGGTCCATCCCCCCGGACAAAGTTACGTGATGATGATACCGAGTACCGCCGATACCGCCCTCGGTAACGTATATGTATTTGAACTCAATGCCAAGCTTCTGATATCTGCGCTTGACTCGTCGCAGGAAGTTCTGCACGTCACGAGCCGCCTCTTCGTCCGATTCGGGCAAATTCTCAGGAGCATACGTGAGATGTATCTCGTAATCTCTTCCGTTGAAATTCACGTGAAGAAGTCGGACAAGCTTCTGCTCCGCATTATGCTCGTTGAGCTTCGCCTGCACCTCAGACGTAGGCTTTGCACGCTTGCCTCGGCTCTGCGCTTTTCGGAATACGGGAAAGATGTTGACCTCAAGGTACTCTCCGCACTCGTATATCTGCTCTCTGTATAGACATCTCATTTTTCCCGCTCCTCTTACTTTTGTTTATCCGCTGTTAACTTCATTTGCTATGCTTGAAGTAAGCTCGAACACGCTGTTATATAACGCTGTCCTCAAATACACCCGCTTGTTACGGATGGGATACTGCACCTTGTTATAGTTATCAAGTACAAGCTCCGCGTGTTCAAAGCTTACACACCGAAGCACCTCCGCAACCAGACCCGCGTACAGCTTCTCGCCGCTGACGTAGATCTCGGTGTCCGGGTGCATAGCGTACACCTCTGCGATTATTGCACACAGTTCTCTCGCCTGCGCCACGAGAAAAGGTCTGTTGATCTCGAACTCCGAGATATCGATCTGCTCTGCCGACGCTCTGACAAGGTCCGAAAATGAGGACTTGACAGACTGACGGACAGACTCGTTTTGTTTATCTTTCATTTTTTTCACCCGTAAAATTTTTTTGGTCGTTAAGTTATTATTCAATACGAGAGCTCGAAAAAGAGACATAGCTCTTTCTTTTTTTGGACATATATAATATATAGGATTATACGGCTATACGAGGGCAGTGTTATTGCCCTCGTATTTTCTCAGACGTCTGCGAATTTATGCTTCTGCAAATATGTTCTTGACAGGTGCCATCGTCACAGAATGACCGCACCTGTCAGCAAGCTCCGCAGACACGCATACGCGGCCGTTTATCCGTCTGTATACGATCGCGGAGATATAACTGTATCGAGTATTGATGTGTCGGTAATCATCCTTGTGTATTATAGGAGCACCCGAAAAAAAAGCCTCTTTTGCCTCTTCGTTGGTCACGTTTTCACCTCACAGACTCGCACCGAAGGCGTGCAGCGCATTCGAAAGCTTGTCCGCGGTCTCGGGCGCTCCTCCCCTTATTCTGTCGATAACACCTCTGAGCTTTGCGACGGTATCCTGCACCGATTCGAACAAGGTCTTGAACTCGGTAACATCAGGGTCTGCCACCTTCAACTTCTCATGTGCTGCCTCAAGACGCGCCAGTGCATCCCTCTCCGCTCGCTCGGCGGCAACACGTGCTTTTTCTGCATCATCGGCTTTCTTTCTCGCTTCGGCGAGCGCTTTCCCGTTTTCGGCTTCTGCCACTTTTCGGGCGGACTCTTCCGCTTCCTTCTGTATCTGCTCGAACTTATCAGCGGGGATCTTCGGGTTTTCCTTTGCCATCTTGAGCTTATCCTTCAGCTTGAGTGCGTTCTGCTTCTCGGATTCAAGAGCCGCCTCCGCTGACTCAAGCTGACGGCGAAGCTCCTCCGCCTCCTGCGCGGAAGCACGTGCCTCCTCTGCCGCCGCCTCAGCTTCAGCAAGTCTCTCGGATATCTCTTGCGCCCGAGCTTCTGCTTCCTTTCGCGCCTTGACTTCCCTCTCGATCTCACTTACGGAGGTGTTCTCCATATCATGCGTCTGCACATACTCGGCACGCTCCCTCTCAGGCATACCGAGAAGTGCGATCGCCTGCGACGGTGTAAGGTTGCCAAAAATATCCATCTTACACTCGGTCTGAAAGAACATCTCTATCTGCTCGCCATCTCCATCCCCGTAATTACGGTAAAGCTTCATATAATTATTCGCAGACGACTGAGAAAGTTTGAAATTATCCTGAAGCCACGGTCCCCACTCTCCGTGAGGGAGCTTGTCCTTGGCCTCGCACAGAAGTCTGCCTATATCTACTGCAGCAAAAAGCACCTGCGCCGCAGTCTGGCGCCGAATAGCATTTATTTCGATAACGATCTCGTCACAGCGGATCTCGTTGAGACGGATCTTGTCCTCCTCGGAATAACCGATAACGTCATACGTGCGCTTTTCTTCGTTTTGCATTGTTCTTTGTCTCCTTTAACGTTTGTAAATATCTGAGCCATTCTTCCTTGAAGGCAATAACCTCGATGGTCTCGGCGCAGTTGTGGTCACCTCTGTTCTGCGCGACCTTTCCTCCCCGGTATTCGAGAGTATAGAACGGAACGTCCGGGGAATCGATACGCCGAATAAAGTATATACTCGTCGTCCCCTCCGCATGAGAGTTAGCATAACTACCTACGCAGTGGTGCAACGTCTTGCCCTCTGCGATCAACTCTCCTTGCGACGCTGCAGGTCTGATAAGCATACCCAGCTCCTCACTGCGGTATGACCTGCGCTCAAGCTCCTCAAGCCGCGCTCTGATCTTGATATTGAGAAGCTCCTCTTCCTTGTGCTTGACCTGCGCTATCATGTTATCGTGAGCGCTGACAAGATTCTTTGGGTACATCATCGACCTGTCAAGCCCGCCGTAAACCTGCTCGACCGCTCTCCAATAATCCGCAAGGTATCGGGGAGAGATAAGGCTTCCGCGAGCCGTATTTTCTCCGAGCCTTTCCCGTTGCCGTGCCAAATACCCGAGCGTACGCACGATCGGCACCTTATACCTCGTGATCAGTTCGTTTGTGTTGTACACTCCAAACGTCTCAAGCCTATCAAGGCTAAGCGAATCAAGCTTGATCCCCTGCGTGACTTTTATGTGCTTGTAATAATCGACTATCTCGACCTTCCTTGTGATCGCAAGCTGAAGCTCGTTTTTTTCAAGGTCAAGCATTCTGTGAGGCTTGACCTCCCTCCAGTTTACGTATTCGTCAATAACCGAGGTTTTCAATTTCTCGGCTGAGTAATAACTGCCGTTTCTCTCCTCTCCTCTGCATATCAGCTCCCCGACGTATCTGCCGCATTCGGCACGTACGAGGTTTTCTACGTTCCGGTGCTTGCACCACAGCTGCATATATGCCCCGGGATAGATCTTGCCGGTTCCGTTCGCTTCTATATACTCATACAAAGCAGAATGGGCACTGTCGGTACTCTCAACGAGTTCTCTCGTGTATCCGTCAAGCTCGTCGGAGTCACATGCGCCTATCATGTCCTCTCCGCGCTTGCGTGCCTCCCATTTGATATTCCAGCTTACCGAGGACATAAACCTCGTATATCCGCACACGCGGGTAAGAGTGCCGCCTACTATGACCACGCCCTCCCACATGTTACGCGAATATGATATGTTACCGTCCTTGTCGGTGTATTTCGCAATGCTCCAGGACAAGAGACATAGATGCCCTCTCACGTTGTGGGCTGTACTGATGAAGTGTCTGTCAAGCTGATATGAGCTTCTGAAACGTGATATATGTACAGCACTCATTCCCTTGCCGCACTGCGGGCAGATACATGAGCTGTGGCTGCACTTTGCTTCTCCGTCCGCAGGATCTATAAACCCGAACGTGTCCGAGGCACCCCTCCAGCACCCGCTCTCAAACGCTACGTGTTCAAGATACGTCTCCTCACCGCACGCCGTACAATGTACCAGCGCCATTTTCTTGACGCGGTCCTCAAGCGGAATGTAGCAGGATCCTTTCCGATAGAGAAGCACGTCGCCCTTAAGCAGCCCGCGCTTCTCCATTGTCTCGATGATCCCTTCCGGCGGCTTTGTCGGAAGCTCCGATATAGTTGCCGCGATCTCTGCCTCGTCTCTCTTTTTTCTCGGCATAGCGCACCTCACAGAAACGAGCCGAGATCTATTCGTCCCGGCGTCGCGGGTGTCTTCACTTCCGCAGGCTCTCCGAGCCCGTAGAACTCGCGAAGTATCTTCTCTGCTACCTTCGGAGAAATACAGAAGCAGCCGCGTTTCTTCGAATGCTCGTCCGCGTACTTCTTTAACGCCTTCGCAGCGCCGTCAAGCCCCATACCGTCTACCATGAGATCGTGTTCAAGCAGCTCGGCGCTCGCGCTCTCCCTCTCGGCTATTTCCTTCAGCTGCTCCCCGATCATATATATAGGCTCGTCCTCGTGTCCTTTTTGCTGAGCTTCTATTATTGCGCTCAACCTTGCCATTACACCATTCATTATTCCTTTCGCTCTCTTTCTTTTTTATTTAACCTTTGCTATTAACATCCTCAGCCGGTGATTCTCCGCCATAAGCAAATTATTTTCCTGTTTTAGAAGAATATTGTTCTCGCGCAGTTGTCTGTTGGCAGATATAAGCACGTTCTTCGGAGGTCCTGTCCTTCGCCTTATCCACCTGCGCAGGAGCGCTGCAGGATACAGTACTTTATCTATGTTGAAGAATATCAAACAGACGGCACAAAAGATGAGAACGGCTCCGATGAGCATCACCATCAACAGTGCTATATCGCAATATGTAAGCTCCGATGTCACGTCTTGCACCTCCTATTCATCTTATTCATCGTTATATACCGCCTCTTTCCTTTGATTTCATCATGCACGGGTATGAGCATACCCGCTGACGTTTCTTGTTTCTGTATGCGTGGTACGGTGCCGGAACGAATTCCTTGCCGCACTCGGGGCATTTCTCGACTGAAATGCCCCAGTACTGAACGTGCGCACCTTCCTTATTTCTTTTTCTTACCATTGGTATCAATTCCTTTGCGCTCAAGCTGCCTGTTGCAGTACACGATATCGTCTACGAGGCTGTTCTGTGTCTGCCGGATCCGTCCGACAAGCTCCTCTATCCCGGCGCGGTCGAGCGATTCCTTTCCTTCTATGCTTGATCTGAGCGTAGCTAATGCCGTGTTTGCTTCAAGAAGCACGGTAATCATATCCTTTTCTGTCATAACTTCACCTTCTTTATACTTTGTCCTGTTTATGCTTCTGCCGCTCCGAGCCTTGCCCTCTCCTCTTCTTCCTTTGCGAGCATTGCCTCTATAAGCGGTCCTCTCACCTTCTCAGCGATCCTGTCAAGCTTTGCCTGTACCTGCTCCTTGGTCATGCCTCGGCAATAATCGTCGCACACGATTATGTGCGTGTTTCCGACATAGTAATCTTTTACTACGTGACCGAGCGGAAAGTTTGAAATACTCTTTGTCTCCATGTCCGACCTCCTTCTTCGTTCTTATATGATATTCCTGCTGGCTTGTCTTGGTTAATTGTCATCGGAGTTATCGTCATCGGAGTTATCGTCATCGTTACATATCCATTCAATATTTTCCATCTCCTCCAGCGCCCTATTGCATCTTCGCAGTGCCTCTTTTGACAGATTTTCTACTCTGCGAACTGCAACAATATTGTCACCGTTATTAACGGCGTAGTAGTTCGAGTACTCGTATGCTGCATTTTTCGCAACAATCATTGTTCTCGCTAACATTCCCATCGTAATTAGCATATATTGCTTCAATTTTTCTTCTTGCTTCATTTTTTCTTCATTTCTCATAACCCCATCACTCCTTTATATTTGTTTGTGTCTTGTCAGGAAACCGCGTCGGCAAAAAAAATTGCATCAACTTCTTCTGAAGTAAGATTCCACCGGTTTTTGATAGAAAGAATTTCTCCCTGAGTATATTCTGCCCCGTTGGTACCATTAAGTTTCGCAGAACATCGCTGTGGCGATATACCTATGAACGCAGCTAAAGAAGCGTTTGTATCACCAAACAAAGCCATCTTTGATTTGAACAATCTTTTATTCATTGTTTTCCCCTTTCTCTTTGTGTCTTGTAAGGACACTTAAATTATACACAACCGCTTGTGTCTTGTC
>JAZMZS010000183.1:0-5176 GCA_045586105.1 Eubacteriales bacterium
AGTCCCTTTTCAACTCCTACTCCCGCCTCGTAGTAGTAAAGTGCGCCGTTGAGCTCGACGATCTCGCCGTCGCGGGATGCGCCGATCATCTTTCCGTCAGCTCCGAAGGTGTAGGTTCCCTTAGGCATATCGCAGTTGGTGGTATGTGCATTTACAGTCTTGTTTACTGCGAGCTTGCCCTGGTAGGTAGCAAAGTAGTAATCGCCGTCTACGCAAATGAGGTAGTTCTCTCTGCCTATTCCGCCGACGATATAATAGTAAACGCCGTCGATATTATAGATACCGTCAGCCATGTCGCGGCAGATGCCGTCCTCACCGAAGTTATACCATCTGCGGATAGCCTTGTTGTCTCTGTCGGTTACTATAGAATAGCCCGTGACAGCATAGCCGCCGCGGAAGTAATACCATGCTCCGTCGATCTCGATCCACTGGGATACGTGATAGGAGGGGCCGTTGTAGTATCTTCTGCCGGCGAGAGTATTTACCCATACGCCGTGTGCGAGCTTACCCGTCTCCTCAAACTCGTAGCGGACGCCGCCGAGCTTGGTCATTCCGACAGCGGCATAGCCCGTCTTTGTATTGAAGTAGTACCACGAGCTCTCGATAAGCTGCCAGCCGTATGCAAGCTCACCGAGCTTGGAATAACGGTACAAGCCGAGCTCCGCATCCATGAATACTCCGGTATAGGGGGTCTGACCTTCGTTTATTCCGTTCTCGCCGAAATCATAGTAGATGCCGTCGATGAGAGCTACGCCGAGGACCTTTTCTCCGTCTACGTAGTAAGCAAAGCCGCCCTCCTCATTCTGCCAGCCTTCCTTTGCCGCATTGATGAGGGTATAGGTGTCGGTGAAATCCTTATAGGTGTTTGCAAAGCTTGCTCCTGCCTCGGAGGGCTTGTTCGGATTTACAAAGGGAAGAAGTCCGTACTGAGCCTGGTTCTCGGGCTTCTGTGCAAACGAATAAAGTGCGCTTGCTCTGAGGAATATGTTGTAGCTGATATTTCCCGAATGAACAACGTCAAGGCGGTGCTTTGCTCCCCAGTCCGCATCAGCCTTGGGGGTCATCTTGATTCCGCTGACAAGGCAGAGGGGATTTGCCGTGGAGGGGTCTATTGCCTGGGTCTGGTCGATCCATCTGAGTCTGAGGGTGAGGCTGTTTGCCGCTTCATCAAACTCGGTCTTCTCGAGCACGAAGTAGTCAGTCATTATCTTCAGCTCCGAGTAGTCCACATCAAAACGGGGGTCAAATCTGAGCACGGGTGTTACCTCGGTCAGATCGCTTACACGCTCTGCGAGCTGAAGCAGGAAGTTCCATGCGGAAGCATTTTCAAGGTCTGCTCCGGGAAGCATGTATATAAGATCCTCGAGCACTTCGGGTATCGGGATCTTGGTCATATCCATAGCGAATACATAGGATGTGGTCATCTCCGCATCCGTATCGACCGCCATGTATGTGATGCTGTCCTCGGTCGTGGAATTGGACACCTCGCGCAGGAACGCAAGCTGTCTGTCTCCGCCTGTCGCGCGGTCGAAGTCAAAGGTGTTCTCGCCCTGCTTGAACAGGTTGACGATAAGGGATCTTGTGTTGTACTCATCTCCCGCAAGAGCTATCGTGATCTTGACGCTCTTGTAGGTGGTATTCTCGGATGCGATGAACTTAAAGCCCTCGATCCTTCCCGCTGCATCGTTTGCTACCTTGATAATAACGTCGTTTTCGTTGAAGCCGACCTTCTTACCCTCATAGGTACCTGCTATCGGGAGATCTATTGCCGAGCCGTAAACTGCGCTTACAAGCTCCTTTGTGAAATATACCTGCTGGGGGGTGATGAGGTTTATCGTCTTTCTGCCGACGATATCCTCGCCGTGCATGAGATATACCTCTACGCTGCCAAAGCCGCGAAGTGCGGTAAACACTCCGTCCTCGGTGATGCTGCCGTACTTGTCGTTCGATACAGCCCACGTGCAGCCCTCGGGAAGCTCTGCCTCGTTACCTGTTGCGCTGACGCCCGATGCCGTGATCTGAACGGATGTATTGTTGGTTATATAATCATAGGTGGAAGTAAGCTTAGCGTGGTCAAACGCGGTGGAGCTGGGTGCGGTGGATACTATGATAAGAGAAGTAGATACCGATCTTGGTGCTCCGTCGGAGGGGTTATTGAGAACTGCAAGATCATCTGCTCCCTCTGCCTTGGAAACAAAGGTGGAGGATCCGCCGCCGTCGAGGTTGACTGCGTGCACGCATCCCGCATCAAACATGATCTGTGCGATCTCTTCCATGCTTCCGCCGCCCGAGAAGGGCTCCTGACGTCCGTCAAGAACCATGAAGACTACCTTGCCCGTTGCGGTGATACCGATAGCGGTTCTCGATGCGCGGGACTCGGTGTAATTGGGGTTCTTGGTTACGACGATCTCGCCGTCCTTGACAAGAGTAGCGCCAAAGCCCGCAATTCCGTCTCTGAGCTGTCCCTTGTAGATATTATTGTATTCCTCGGTCGTTCCGATAACGGGGGTGCCGTCCTTGGTTATTCCGAAGAATCCGCTCGCATTGATGGGGTGGTACTCAACACCGCCCATGACAAGAAGTCCGCCCGGCTCTCCTGTATGCATGTTGTAGCCCGAGCCGTTGATAGCTGCGATAACGTTATAGTTGGGTATATAGTACTCGCTCGCGGGGTCGCTGTACTTCTGCTGTGCGGCGTTAGCCTGGTCGAGTACTCTCTGCATTGCCCACTCGGTGGGGTCGTTGTTGTTGTAGTTTGCATATATGGTAAGGTCGCTGCGGGTAAGGTCTGCCGTAGCGAGATAATATACCATCTGCTGTCCGTCAACTGCGGTAGCGTACTTTACATCCTGCGTTACGCCGGGTGCAAGGTTGGAGCTGACCGTATTGTATACAGAATAGTAGGAATTGACAGCATCGGCTACGTAGTCTCCCGCGAGGCGGCAGAGATAATCTCCGAACACGTAGCATACTGCTCTTCTGAGATTTGAAAGGTCGGAGGAGGTAAAGTCTCTCGTTCCCTCAAGGGTGGATATGAGCTTGTTTGATGTATATGCATTATATACTGCGGTACGGATCTGGGATCTTGTACCGGTGGTGCCGAGTCTGTTCTTGAGGAAGAACTCTGCGCGTCCCTCGTCACTGACTGCGATATCATACACGGTCTCTCCGTCGTAGGTTCCGCCGTAGTAGGATACGATTATGCTCGAGAGAAGACCGAACTCATAGTCCTCGTAAGTCTCAAGCGTTTTCATGAAATAGTATGCATCAAGGTCGCCGTAAACGTCCTCAAGGCTGAATCCGGGATTTGCTCCAGTAGGGGTCTTTGCAAAATAGTTCTCGGAGACTGCCTTGATCATCTCATCAAGACTGCCTGTAACCGCCATATTATCGGAATACTCGAGAAGGTCAACAAGGTCGCCTGCCCAGCCCGAAACGTCGGCATGGTTGACGCTTCCCTTGTTGTGGTAGGTAATATCCATCGAGCCGAAAACGTGTCCGAGATCAACGTAATCGCCGTTGGGAAGATAGAACTTGTGGATATTCTTAAGACCGGTGCAGTTTATACGGAACTCATCCGTCGCCTCCTGGTTGAACATCTCCTCCATCTGCGCGACGAACGCTGCAAATTCCGCATCCTCATATCCTGCCATGATTCCCCAAGAGCCGGAATTGTAACGGTCAACGCCTGTACGGATATACTTGATAACAAGCGCTATGGGGTCCTTTTCGGGAGCAAGCTCCTGCACGTACTGGAATGCCATCTGCTCAAGAAAATACAGATTGATAGTAAACTCCTCGTAGGTACGGATATCGGTCTCTCCGGGACCTGCAACCGATGCGTAAACAGGGATCTCTGCCGCTGCGGGCGTTATCTCTGCTGCCTGCTCGGGGTAAAAGACAGAGTTTGCGTTTGCCGCTGAAGCGGCAAACGCAATGGTAGTGATTACATTTATAGCGTCTCTGTTGTTGATCCTTCCGTCGCAGTTGACATCAAAGCTTGCAGCCGGATGATCTGTATCAAAGCCTGCAAGATGTCTTACTATAACGGTAATATCATCATTTGCGATCTCTCCGTCGCCGTCAACGTCCGCACGCATATCGTATACTGCGCTGAAGCTGTCGGCATTTCCCTTACCCTCTGCGAAGGTAACAAATGCGGAATATACGTAGATGACCGCGCTCTCACTGCCGAAGAAGCCTGCGCCCTCGAGAGTGAAGCTGTCCTTGTAGTTGAAGCCGAAGGCTGCCTTGACGGATACCGAAGCATTGACTGCTCCTGCGATGATTCCGCCCTCGATAAGTATCTCGGCTCCGTTTACCTCTCTGAAGTTACCCGAGAGGATAGTAACATTCTCTGCGGTAAGCGCAACGGTACCGTCGCCGCTTACGTTCTCTCCGACGGTGATATCAGCGGCCGTAACGGATGCACTGCCCTCGGAGGTGATGCTCATATCGGTAAGAGTGAGCTTATCCTGTGCGGTATATACAACACCGTCAGCGAGGATAAAGCCGCCGGTCACCTCAAACTCGCCTGCATGTGCGGGCTCGGTGAAGCTCTCGGTGAAGCTTACAGCTCCGAGAAGGATGACCTTGGCGTCAAACTGACCGTCTGCATATTCGAATGCTGCCGCATAGCTCGAGAAGGGAGCCGCCTCTGTTCCGTTGCCTGCCTCGGAAGCCTGAGGATCAACGTAGATCCAGAGACCTGCCAAAGCATCGGTGTAGGTGACCACCTCGTAATCGCATGCAGAGCAGGCTACGGTGTGGATACCGAGAGTATGCTCGCCTGCGGGTACATCGGTCTCGGTGAGGCTGTGGCCTGTAGCTGCGATCTGCTCGGTATAGCTGTCGCCGCATGCGGAGCAGGTGTAGGTCATAACGCCTGTCTCGGTGCAGGTGGGTGCCTTTGTCTCGGCAGACGTATACTTGTGTCCGAGTGCTGCCGCAAGCTCTGCGCCGCATACCGTACAGGTCTGTGCGGTAGTACAGTCAGCCGCTGCACCCGCGGTATGGCCCTTAGCCGGGATGACCTCAACGGTGCTGTCGCCGCAGGGGCATGCCGTCGTAACAGAGCCTGCTTCGGTACAGGTAGCATCTACTGTAGTTGTGGTATATACGTGCTCGCAAGCGGTCACTGCCCATATACCGTCGGTGCATGTGTATGTACCGTTAG
>JAZMZS010000184.1:0-4864 GCA_045586105.1 Eubacteriales bacterium
TGCCCCCGTGAACGGTGATATTGCATTATACGCACGCCGGGAGAAGAGCTCGGACGGCAGGCTTGCCGATATAGTTAAGGTAGCCCCCGCCGCATTGCTCGGACTGATGCTTTGTGCGCTCGGAATTGCTGCGTTTATCAGAATGAGGAGGGGTGAGTGATGGCAGAAACAAGCATGAAATTCCGCCACGAGTACAAATACCCCGTCAGCGCAGGTGACCTGATCCTGCTCGAGAGCCGTGTCAGGGCGCTGATGCCTCTTGACCCTCATGCAGAGGGCGGACGGTATAACATACGGAGCCTGTATTTCGACGATCTCGATAATACCTGTTATTACGAGAACGAAAACGGAACCGACCCGAGAGAGAAGCTCCGCATCAGAATATACAACGGCTCAAGCGCACGGATAACTCTCGAGTGCAAGCGCAAGGAAAGAGGAAAAACACACAAATCCTCCTGCCCCCTCACGCTTGCAGAGGCGGAGAGCCTTATGCGCGGTATACCTCTCCCGATAAGGGAGGATCAGCCGCCCCTGTTGAGAAAGCTGATCCTTCTGATGCTCACACGGGGAATGCGCCCCGTTGTGATAGTGGACTATGACAGGATACCCTACGTATACAGAGACGGAAACGTAAGAGTGACCTTCGATACATGCATCTCGGCATCGGCGGATACCGAACGCTTCTTTGATGCATACCTGCCCAAGCGCCCCGTCATGGAGGCGGGAGCAAGCCTGATGGAGGTCAAGTATGACGAGTATATACCCGATCATATCTTCGGATCGCTCAGCCTCGGCAAGCTCAGGCAGAGCGCATTTTCGAAGTTCTATCTCGGGCGCAGATTTACAAGGCAGTATTAAAGAACCAAAGCAAAGGAGAAGAATATGAGCTTCAAGGATATTTTCAAAAAATCGTTTTTAGAGGGATATGCGGGCGCTGACATAGATATTGTGACCGTATGTGTGGCTCTCGGCGTCGCATCGGCGCTTGCACTCTACATTTTCCTTGTCTACCGTGTAATGACAAGAAAGACCTTCTATTCCAAGAGCTTCAACATCACCCTCGCAGCTGTTACCGTTATCACCTCGGCACTTATCCTTACCATGCAGTCGAGCGTTGTGCTCTCTCTCGGAATGGTGGGTGCACTTTCGATCGTCAGATTCCGTACCGCAATAAAGGACCCGACAGATCTGATGTTCCTGTTCTGGGCGATCAGCGCGGGAATAATCTGCGGAGCGGGTCTTGCCCAGATAGCGGTGATCCTTTCCCTCGTGCTTACTGCGGGAGTGGCTGTGCTGAGCATCCTTCCGGGAGCTTCCCCCTCGATGCTTCTCGTAGTAAATGCAAAAAAGCCAGAGCTCGAGAGCACGGTCATGAGCCTTGCACAGAAATATGCCCGACACCCGAGGGTAAAGTCCCGCAACGTTGCCGGAGCGTCCTTCGATATCGTGATAGAGCTTCGCACCGACAAGGGCGCGGAGCTTGTCTCGGAGCTTTCGTCGGCTGAAGGAATAGAGCACGTGTCGCTGCTCTCACACGACGGAGAGACAACGTTCTGAGACTGAATAATTGCCTCCGGCAGTGTCAAGGATGCATCCGGCGGATATACTGTTAGTAAAGATGCCCTGCCGCACTCACCGTCGACGGGCTTCGGGGGGAGAAGAATATGCAGATAGTGATTTTGACGGCGCTCGGCGTCGGAGGAGCTACCGTTATTGGAGCGATAGCGGGCTTTATGTTCAAGAGGATCTCGCACAGATGGTCGGATACGGTGCTTTCGTTTGCGGCGGGAGTTATGCTGTGTGCGGCGGTGACAGGGCTCGTGCTTCCGTCGCTTGAGTACGGAGGCAGGCTCGGTATTATAGTCACGGCGGCAGGAATATTCGCGGGCGCTGTGTGTCTCAGCTTTATCGACAGGCTCGTTCCGCATCTTCACAGGATCGCGGGAGTGGTCGAGGGAGGAGAAAGCAGATCGAGCGACGTCAGCCGTGTTATGCTGTTCGTGCTTGCTATAGCCATACACAACCTTCCAGAGGGAATTGCGGCAGGAGTAGGATTTGGAACGGGCGACAACGCCGAGGCGGTCACGATAGCACTCGGCATAGCATTGCAGAATATCCCCGAGGGAATGGTAATTATCGGACCTATGCTCGGAGCGGGAATATCTCCGAGACGCACCTTCCTTCTTGCTTCCGTCACGGGAGCGGTCGAGGTGCTCGGAACCTTTCTCGGTTATTTTGCCGTAAGCATCTCACAGGCGGTGCTTCCCTTTGCACTTGCTTTTGCGGGCGGAACGATGCTCTACGTTATCAGCGACGAGATGATCCCCGAGACACACTCGCACGGACACGAGAGAGCGGCGACCTACGCACTGCTCGTCGGATTTACCTTCATGCTTGCGCTTGATTTTCTTATAGGCTGACATGAGAGCCGCAAAAACTCTACGGAGCTTTTTGCGGCTCCTTTTGCGTGATTTTTTTCTTTTGGTTGACAATGAAGGGCGCAGGTGATAAAATCAAGCTATACAAGACCGATCGTTATTGGGAAGGAGAATAATATGTATTGCAGAAAATGCGGCAGGCAGATCCCGGATGATTCGCTGTTCTGCCCGAAATGCGGAAAAAAAGTGATCCTTCCCGAGAATGAAGGAACGCCTGCAGAAACACATACCGCTCGCCCGCCTGAGCCCGTGCAGAAAAACGAGATACCGCACGATACCGTTTTTTCGCCTGTGCCCGTGTTCGAACCGCCGTCCGTGCAGGAGAGCGAGCCCGATCCGTGGAATTTCAGTGATCCCGACCTTGTTGAAAGCGCAAGGCGCGGCTTCGGAATGAAAAAGCACAGAAACATAGTCTGGCCGGTTATCGACATGCCTATGAAATGGTATGGATTCATGAAAAATGTTGTGCTTCCGCTCGGAGTGCTTTCGAGTGGAGTTGATGCTTTTACAGCGCTTGTGTACGAACAGTATGCTTTAGCGTTAGCGATGGCGGCGGTTACGGTATTGCAGGTAATTATCTGCAACAGACTTGCTAACTACAGAAAGAACGCTCCTATGCTCGTCGTGTGCTTTTATGCTGTTATGGGTGTGATCAATAGCATCGGAGCGCTTTGCGTGTTGTCGATCGAAGAAAGCTTCGGTATGATTCAAGGTGCGGTAATAGGTATTACCGCGGCTGTTATCAACGGGATCTACTTCAGGAAGCGCAAGCACCTGTTTATAAACTGAAGGGATGTTATTGTATGACCGATGCGATATCTCCTGCAGACAGCCGCGAATGGAGACCCACCGGCGGTCATCATCGCAGCAGAGACCTTGTGCACACAATGACCGGAAAATAAAGAAGATAGCAACAGAGAGCGCCGGGAACGCACTCGCCTCCCCCTCGGAAGTGACGCCCTCCCGGCTTTGAGGAAAATATGATCAGCGTAATTTTTGATATGGACGGAACTCTGCTCGATACGCAGAAGATATGCATCCCCGCATGGGAGTATGCGGGAAGTAAACAGGGAATAGAAGGAATGGGTGATTACATTCCCTTCGTTTGCGGAATGAACGCACACGGCTGGGGAAGCTACGTTCTTGAACGCCACCCCGATATTGATATGGAGCGTTTTAATAACGATACGCGCAAATATATCCTCGATAATCTTACGATAAGATACAAAAAGGGCGCGGACGAGCTTCTCGCTTTTCTGTGGAAGAGGGGAGTCAAGACCGCCGTTGCCTCGGGCTCGTCGCATGCTTCGATCGAGCATCATCTGCGCGAGCTTGGCGTTTACGAGCGGTTTGACGCTATAGTTGGAGGCCACGACGTCGAGCACGGCAAGCCCGCCCCCGATATATTTTTGCTTGCGGCACAAAAGATGGGTGCAGACCCCTCGGACTGCATCGTTTTTGAGGACTCGGAAAACGGCATCCGCGCAGGACACGCGGCGGGAATGAGAGTTATCGGGATCCCCGACGTAGTAGAATTTTCCGACGAGGTCAAGGCTCTGCTCTGGCATGAGCTTGCCGATATGACCGAGGCTGTTGAAATACTGAAGAACGCGTAAAGGAGCATATGAGAATGAGAAAATATCTTTTGCCGAAGGACGGTAATTTTTACCGCGCAAATCTTCATTGCCATACCACCATCTCTGACGGAAGGCGTACCCCCGAAGAGATAAAGGAGCTTTATAAAAGCCGCGGGTATTCTATCGTTGCGTATACCGATCACGACGTAATGATAGATCATTCCGATCTTGACGACGAGGGCTTTCTCGCGCTTAAGGGCTATGAGATGGAAGCGACCGAGGTCGACCCTCCCGAGGGCGGGCAGCGCCCCTTTGGACTTAAGAAGACAGCGCATATGTGCCTCATCGCTCTGAAGCGGGACGTCGAAAGACAGGTCTGCTGGCATAGAGAAAAATACATGATAGGCAACGCCGCAGAGTACAGAGACCGGGTCGTATTTGACGAGAGCGAGCCCGACTACGTGCGCGCACATACTCACGAGTGCGTGAGCGATATGATGGAGAGGGGAAGAGCGGGAGGCTTTTTCGTGACCTATAACCACCCATCATGGTCGCTTGAGGACTATTCGGATTATATCAGCTTTAGCGGAATGCACGCTATGGAAATATACAACGGAGGCTGCATATCAATCGGCTACGAAGATATCAATTCCCACGAATACGACGATATCCTGCGCTCGGGCAAGCGTATATTCGCTATAGGCGCTGACGATAACCACAACGCCCACCCCGAGGATAGCCAGCGGTTTGACTCATGCATTGCCGCGACCGTTATCAAAGCACCGAAGCTCGAGTATGAGGCTGTAACAGACGCGCTTTTGCAGGGGAACTTCTATGCGACCCTCGGCC
>JAZMZS010000185.1:0-10599 GCA_045586105.1 Eubacteriales bacterium
TATTGTAACTGTCTCGGTTAAGCCGTGTATATAGAATATGTAGACTAATTTGTATACATATGCTCAATTGCCAAACGTCAAAAAGAAAGAAGATGATATGACATTTTTATTTACGGCTGTCTCTTAAAACAAATTTATTAAATCATTCAGGAGGAAATCACACATGAAAAAGCTAATATGCCTTGTCATGACACTTTCACTTATGCTGTGCGTTCTTTTTGCAATGCCCGTCAGTGCAAGTGCTGCAAGCACCGCAGCTCAGGATGGGCTCGAGGTGACCATCGCGACAAACAAGACCGACTATTCAGCAGATGAGTATATTCAGGTCTACATAAGCATCAAAAATACCAATACCTACAAGGTCGAGGGTATCTCTCTCGAAACCCTCCTTCCCGAAGGTATCGGTGTTAAAAACGGAACCCTAACCGTGAATAATATAGCGATCGAAGCAGGAGAAACATACTCCGCTTCTGTCGTCGCGAAGTCCACCGCGGGCGTTATCCTGCCCCCGCTGACAGGCGACGTCACCAATATCGCGCTCTGGATAGCAGTGATTGCCGTAGCCGCTATCGGTCTCTTCTTTGTAGCAAAGTCAAAAAAGACTACGCAGATGCTCAGTCTTCTCCTCTGCACCGCAATGCTCCTGACCATGCTCCCGATGGGCGCCTTTGCTGCTGCGGATGATACGGTCATTACGGTTGAAAAGACCATCAAAATGGCAGGGAAGGATTGCTTGCTTAAAGCGACTGTTACTATTCCCACAGCATTGCCCGAGGGATATTGCCGTGTTAGGTTCGATACTTACGGCGGAACGGCTATAGAAGCGCAAACGGTTGCTAAGGGCTCTACCGTCAACATGCCTCAAATGCCCGAAAAAGAGGGCTATGTTTTCGTTGGCTGGTATACCGATAGCCAATATACCGAGACGTTTGATTTTACAGCTCAGATCAACGATTCCTGCACCGTTCACGCCCGTTGGGTAGACGTTACCGATACAACCGATACCGACGGTGATGGCTTGACAGATAAAATCGAGGAATATATCGGAACGGACTCCGCCTTGGCTGATACCGATAATGACGGACTGAACGACTATATCGAGGTCTCATTGCTTGGATATGATCCTCTGTCTGCCGATACCGATAATGACGGAGTAACCGACGCAAGAGAGGATTTTGACAATGACTGTATAGATAACGGAACCGAGCTCGGCTTGGGGACAGATCCCTGCCTTGCCGATAGCGACGGAGACGGACTTGACGACAAGGACGAGATCGATTCTTATAAGACAGATCCCGTAAAAGCAGATACCGACGGTGACGGCGTATCTGATGGAAAAGAGATCGAGCTTGGCACTGATCCCCTTACGGCACAGGCAAAATTCAACCTGAGCGTATCTGCTGACAATGATGACAGAGTTACCCCCACGGTCGATATTGAGCTGTCGGGTGAGCAGGTCGAGTCACTGAGCGTTGAACCTGTCAATAATGATAATTTCTTCCCTGAGACTATGCCCGGATATATGGGAAAGGCGTACGATTTCAGCGTGGAGGGACAGTTTGAGAGCGCAACGATCAGTTTTGAATTCGATGCATCCGCGCTGGGAGCAGATGCAGACCCTGTAATCTACTACTTCGATGAACAAGAGCAGAAGCTCGAAGCGCTCGAGACTACTATAAGCGGAAATGTTGCCAGCGCTACGGTTACTCATTTTTCCAAATATATACTGATTAACAGAACAATATATAACGACAGCTTCACATGGGTCGATGTATGGGATAGCACTACGACCTATACTGACGTTGAGATAGTTTTGATCATTGACGATTCCGGCAGTATGGATTGGAACGATAGTTACAATCAGCGCTTGACGGTTGCGAGTACTTTGGTTGATCAGCTGCCTAAGAACAGTAAGATAGGTATCGTCAGATTTGCTACTTATACAAGCAAGCTGACAACACAGCTTACAAATGACAGAGAGCTTGCAAAGTCATATTTGACTACATCGTATTTTGTATCGAATGGTGGAACCTATATGTATGAAGCAATAGCATCATCATTTGGGCTTTTCGAGTCTACCGAAGAAACTACGCTTAAGATGATGGTCGTGCTCAGTGACGGAGATACCAATGACACGAGGATGCACTCCTCTGTAGTTTCAACAGCAAACAAGTCCAATATTCGCATTTATACCGTAGGACTTGGCAGTAGTACAAGCTATTTTAATAATTATCTCAAGCCCTTGGCAACGAATACCGCAGCAACCTTCTATCTTGCTTCGAATGCGGCGCAGCTTGCCGATATTTACAAGGATATCAATGAAAAAATCGACCTGGAAACGGACACCGACCACGATGATATTCCCGATTATTACGAAGACAATATGATCTGCTTCAACGGTGTCAATCTTACGCTTGATAAGAACAACCCCGATACAGATGGCGATGGTATTAAAGATGGCGCAGAGATTGTTATAACCAAGGAAAAGAGTGCCACTGACGAAACTAAGGTCAAAGTAACCGGCAAAATGGTTCTTGGAAATCCTACCAAGGCAGATACTGACGGTGATGGTATAACAGACAAGGATGACCCTGAACCGTTTTCGTACACAATAACAGATAGAACTCTTGCGTTAGTGCAGGCTTTGAGTTATACAAATTTGGCAGAATATGTCGGAAAAACAGTCGGAGAAGTTTTGCACGCCGTTGACTATACGAGAATTTCGGCAGAAAACGTTCGATATTTAAGTGATGCTGTTATTGTTCGTGCCAATAACTCGAATTCCGGATATTGGGGAGACTTTTGGGATACTGGACTTGGAAGCGTTGCTTTGAAATTTGAAAGGCTTGGCAAGAAAGATGCAGTTATATATGGAATAAGAGGCACAGAGTTTAATACGGATCTGGTCAATGATGGAATTACAGATGTTGCTCTTGGAGCAGGATGGGAAAGCATACAATCTTTATTTGCTTTTTCGGAATATGTTTCAATAGCAGATAAGAGAAACGTTGACTACTACATAACAGGACATTCGTTAGGCGGAAGATTAGCATTGGACGTTTTGTACAAAGTTCATAAAAAGAATGCTGATGGATGGGATATTCCTACTCCGGTACACGCTACCACGTTTAATGGTCTTGGATACAATGATTTTGTATATTTTACCTTGGATAATGATATTATCGACCAATATGAAGGCAAGTTAACTAACTTCTTCTACTGGAATGACTGGGTAGGTGAAAGACTAGGGAATCGTTCGGGATATACAAGACCCGGAACGAATGTTGAGTTGTTGTGCAAAAACATTGAAGGAAAATTGTATCGCTCGATAGATGATTTTTCGAGTTGGATAAGGATATACGATCTGGATTATCATGGAATTAAGTATTTTCAAGATGATTATGACTTGTTGCCGAGTAGTAAATCAGGCTCTATATATGAATACACATATTGGATAGACTGATAGTACAATCTGCATACAGATCAATATAGTCTGCCAGATATCTCACCCCCCCCTGTATGCTCGGCATCCGCCGAGCATACAGGGGGTAGTTTGTTCTCGCATAGGGAATTGCGTAAATTATGCATGCGCAGAATGCCCCTCCCGACTGTCATCCTTGAGGGAGCCTGCGACCGAAGGATCTGAGCCGGAGAACAGAGACACGGTACTATTTCTTCCAGCTCAGATTCTTCGTCGGCTAAAGCCTCCTCAAGAATGACAGCGGGGTTGGAACGTAGCAGAGTGCCGTCAGGCACTTTCTTCCGTGAAAAAAGGCTGTTTTCCCGAGAACAGGCATGCGGGATAGCGTAATTTTTGCAGCTGCCGAAACAACACAAAAAGCTCCATCAGCTCACGGGCGCTGTGCCGTTAAGCTGATGGAGCTTTATTTTAAATTGATCGTTTGCGGTCGATTACTTAAACCATTTCTTCATGTCTTCTCCGACCTTCCATGCGCGGTACTTGTAGCAGAAGAGCTTATGGAACCAATAGGGCCAGACCTTCTTGCCGCAGCCCTTGCAGGTAGCTCCGCCTGCAACGTTCTCGAGATCGTCAAGCTCAAGCTCTGCATCATTGACGTTTGCGAGCATATCGAAAAGCTCGGTAACCTCTTCTGCTGAAAGGTCGATCCCATAGGATGCGAATATGCCCTTCAACTCATCTGCGTCAGCCGCAGCAGCTGCCTTAGCGATAAATTCATTGTTTTCGAGAAGAGCCTCGAGCTGTGTTTCCTTGTTCTGAATAGTAGTCATAATGTTTTTCTCCTTTGATGTTTTTTTGATATTGTTATTTGAACTTGTGTTTTTTGCTTACGTCTGTATATACACAAAAAAGGGAGAGGTGTTACAAAGATCTTTGCAAAAAACACAAAAAACACTTATGGTGCACGCCCGTCATCTCATTGACAAGCCCCCTCTTTTGTGGTATCATCTTTGCGTTACAGTATTATTTGAGGTCGAAGAAATGGATGCATTTATCTTTGCCGCCGATGCGGTGCTTCCCATAATCGCGATAGTTGCGATAGGATATGTTTTAAAGCGGATCGGGCTTATGACCGAGCAGTTTTCACTTGCGGCGAACAAGCTCGTGTTTTACGTGTTTTTGCCCTGCATGCTGTTTTTGGGTGTGTACAAGATCGAGGGGCTTGGCGGGATCGAGCTCGGCTTTGCGGGGTATGCGCTGACAGCAGAGCTCTGCATCGTTGCCTTGGGGTTTGCGATCGTCAGCCTTTTTTGTAAAACAGGAGCGAAGAAGGGTGTGCTCGTTCAGGCGGCGTTCCGCTCGAATTATGCGCTGATCGGCATTCCGCTCGCGGGCGCGCTTGCGGGAGATGCGGGAATCGCCTCGGCATCCCTGCTGTCGGTGGTGTTTGTCCCGATGATAAATGTCCTTGCTGTTATCGTGCTGTCCGTTTTCGGTGAAAGAGACCGAAAGCCGAGCCTGCGCGGTGTCCTGCTCGATATTCTCAGAAATCCCCTAATAATCAGCGTTCTCAGCGGTGTCGGAGTGCTCGGGATAAGAGCGCTTCTCGAGAGCGCGGGATCGAGCTTCCGTCTCTCGGATGCGGATGCGCTCTACCGTGTGATCGAATACCTCTCGGGCATGGCAACACCGATGGCACTGCTCGTGCTCGGGGCGAGATTCGAGTTTTCCGCGGTAGCTGCCCTGCGCAGGGAAATAATCCTCGGGACGCTTTTGCGCACCGTTTTCGCACCTCTTGTCGGGATCGGAGCCGCGCTTTTGCTCTTCCGCTCCGAATTTACGGGAGCGCACTTCGCCGCATTCGTGTGCGCATTTGCGACCCCTGTTGCGGTAGCGAGCGTGCCGATGTCGCAGGAAATGGGAGGGGACAGCGCTCTTGCGGGACAGCTTGTCGTGTGGACAACGGCTGTATCCTCTGTGACCCTGTTTTTGCTTGCATACCTTTTGCGGCTTGCTGGCGTGTTTTCATAACCTCGTTTTTACGGCGTTCTTCTGCGGGAGTGCGCCGTAATTTGCGTGTATGCGGCGTATTTACAAAATGTTTATTTTGTCTTTGAAAAAATCTATTGAATAATCACGGAGGATGGTATATAATTATTATGAATAATAATATTCAAATGAAATTTCATTTTCCGAAAGGACAGAAAAATGCATAACGAGATGAACGAGCAGGAAAAAACACTTACCTTCAAGGTGAGAAACGAAAAGGACGTAGAGATGAAGCGCACCCTTTCTACCGTGTATGATGCATTGGTGGAAAAGGGCTATAATCCTATCAATCAGATAGTCGGCTATCTTCTTTCCGAGGACCCGACGTATATTACCAACCACAAGAGCGCCCGCACCCTTATCCGTAAGCTTGACCGTGACGAGATACTCAATACGATAGTAGCGGACTATCTCGGAGTGTAAGCGCGGACAATGGAAAATACGGGAGCGAAGGCTCTTTCGGATGATGAGCGCGCAGTCCTCGACAGCGAGGTCGTGCATGGTAAGCGGCTCGGGCATAAGCTTGGCTTTCCCACCGCAAACCAGACCTTTGCCGAGGGGGCGGTAATTCCGAAAAAGGGAATATATGCGAGCATCGCCGAGATCGACGGCAGAGAATATATTGCCGTATCGAATATAGGCACACGCCCGACCGTGGACGGTGAGGGCGTGAACTGCGAAACACACGTGATAGACTACTGCCGCGACCTGTACGGAAAGCGTATCAGGGTCGTTTTGTGCGCTTATCTCCGCCCCGAGCAGAGGTTTTCCTCTGTCGAGGAGCTGCGGCGTACGATAGCGGGAGACGTCGAGCGTGCGAGGGAGTATTTCAGACAAAACTCATGCCCAAAGGAATAAACGAGAAATGCAAAAGGAACGTATAAAACGCACCGCTGCGATGCTTTTGGCGGTGCTTATGCTGCTTTTCGCCATGCCCTGCATCTCCGTGTCGGCGCTCGAGACACCGTCGGTGTCGGGGGTAGGGGCGGCTTATCTCTATAATATAGAAAACAAGAAGGTGCTCTTTGAGTACGAGCCGGACAAGCAGATGTACCCCGCCGCCTCGGTAAAGGTAATGACGGCTGTGGTCGCATATGAGGCTCTGTCCGAAAAAATGGATGAGACTGTTGTTATTACAAAGGAAATGATAGCGGGCGCCCGCGGTAATCACATAGCGATAGAGGCGGGAGAGCACATGATCGTGCGGGATCTCTTTTATGCGATGCTGCTCAAGGGAGCGAATGACGCCGCATATGTGCTCGCCTATCTTTCCCACGGCTCTGCGGATGCGTTTGTTGCAAAGATGAACGAGCGCGCACGGTCTCTCGGAATGGAGGGGACGGTGTACCGCAATCCCACGGGAATGCACGATCCCGAGATGCTGACGACCGCGCGCGATACGGCGCAGGCGGCGGAGGCGTTTGCCTCATACGGCGAGCTTGTCGAAATGTCGAGCGTGTCAAAGCATGTGATCGAGCAGACGGCAAACTGCACGGCAAGAAATATCTACAACAGAAATGCATTCGTGACAAAGCTCAACTCTCTGGGTGCTACCGAATACTATTACAAGTATTCGAGAGGAATGAACTTCGGCTCCACCGAGGAGGGAGGAGATTCCTTTGTCACAATGGCGGAGAAGGACGGACTGCGCAATATCTGTGTCATTCTCGGAGGAGAAGAGGACGGAGAGGGCGAGGTCATACATGCCTTTGTTGCGGCACGGGCTTTGTGCGAATACGCGATCGACGGCTTCGGATACGTAAAGGTGCTGACTACGGACAGGCTCGTTTATGATATGCCTGTGTCCCTGTCCGAGGAGACCGACAGGGTCATGCTCGTTCCCGCCGAGGAGGTAAAGGCGTTTCTGCCCTTTGATACCGACATCGATAAGGAGCTGACATATTCATATACGCTCGAGCACGAGAGCCTGTCGGCACCCGTCGGAGAAGGGGAACAGGTGGGATATATATCGGTATATCTCGGGGAGGAGCTTCTCGGTGCTTCCCCTCTTGTAACACAAAACGAGGTAAAGCTCAGTACGTTTTTGTCGTTGCTTGAGAGCATCAAGAGCTTCACCCGCTCCAAATTCTTCATCTGTTCTGCTGTCGCTCTTGTCGTGATATCGGTCGCCTTCGTTCTCGGCAACAGTATATACAGAGGACAGCGGGCAAGAAGACGTAATTCCATGAGAAACAAAAAATTCAGATAATATACCATCATGCACAAAGCGTGACGGAAAGGAAAAAAATCTTTGAAAAAACTATTTTGCATTATATGCCTGGTGCTTGTATGCGCCCAGCTTTCCTCCTGCTCCTTTATAATAATCGGCGGGGCGGGGAAGGATGCCGTCAGCACGGACTTGCAGACCGAGGCGGAGAGCACCGTACAGGACAGCCCCCTTACACCCGACAGACTCGGCTCTGCCAGAGCCGAGGCGCAAAAAGCCCTCGGTGCTGTGGCTGAAGGCGATTATGACGGAATGATGTTTTTGTTTGTATGCAGCGATATGGATGCTGCCTTCGGCGATCCGGACAGCGAGGAGGTGCTTCCGAGAGAAAAGTATGCGAGGATAAAAGCACTCAACAGCCGTCTCAATACCGACATCATTCTCAGCGAGGTCTCGTATGACGAGATGGCGACAGGTCTTATGACAAACGAGAATTCGGGCATGGTGTTTGCCCATATGCTCGAGGTCGAGGTCTTCCGTGTGGGGGCGCTTGCAGGAGCGGGACTTGTCGGAAATATGAACGCCCTGCCGTTTATTGATTTTACAAAGCCGTATTACGATCAGGACTATATAGAGGAAATGAATACCCCTGCAGGACTGTTTTCTCTTTACGGAGATGCCTGCATAGATGCAAACAAGCCAAAGGCGATCTATTACAATGAGCGCATAGCGGCAGACTCGGAAATAGGCGCGCTTGAGAGCGCGGTCCGTGAGGGCGAGTGGGATCTTGATAAGCTTGCCGAATGCATCAAGGCGGCAAACGATTCCTCCGATCTCGGCTCACACGTGGGAGCGGTAATTACCGATACCGCCGAGTTTCTGAGGAGCGCCTATATCGCATCGGGCTTGAAGAGCACCGTGTACGAGGATGATGCTCTGACCCTGTTTGATAACAGCGCAAAGACAGACAGCCTTATGGCAAAGCTCAGGGAGATCTTGCCGATGTGTACGCTTGACCCCGACGATGAGGCTCCCGCGGAGAGCACCTTCAAGGACGGCGGAGCGCTGTTTTATGTTGGATCGCTTGCAGGCGTGCGCGCCTTTTATCATATGAAGGATACATGGGGCGTTCTTCCCATGCCTACAGCGGAGGGAGGGAGCGATTACCGCACGGCAATGCACCCGTATACCCAGGTGCTCTGCTATCCGTCCTCGGGAGTAAAGGCAAAGGAGACCTATGTGATGATAGACTCGTTCTTTGCATGCTCCTATAAAATACTCGATGCCGCCATGAAGGACGATTACCTCCACTGCTATTCGAGAAATATCAAGGCGTCCGAAATGCTCGGCTACGTGACTATGGGCATACGCTTCGACCTTCTCGATGCATACGGAGATGTCTGCCCGAAGGCAAGAGCAGCGGTGTTCGGAGCTCTCGAGCAGTCATATTGGGATAAAGTAACTTATTCCGAGATATTTGCAAAGCTCAGGGCAGAAGGAAATGCCGATCTTGCGCTCGTCAAAAAACCGTAAACGAGGGGAACTGCACAAAATGTTAAAATTTTGACAAATTTCCGCTAAAAATGTTTATAAAAGTAGATTTTTGATATTTACAAAAGATCAAAAACGTGGTATGATAATTAGTGGCAAAGTGGGCATGCCCACAGCTTAATGCCGATTTTTATAATTATATTTATATAAATATCTTTTCAGGAGGACAAATCCATGGCAAGAACAAAAGTTTCGATGGATGGTAATACCGCCGCCGCTCATGTAGCCTATGCGTTTACTGAGGTTGCCGGCATTTACCCCATCACCCCTTCCAGCCCTATGGCAGACTACTGTGACCAGTGGGCAGCTACAGGTAAGAACATTCTCGGCGAGCCCGCTCTCAACATCTTCGGTGAGAAGGTAAGCGTCGTTGAGATGCAGTCCGAGGCAGGTGCGGCAGGAACCGTTCACGGTTCTCTTGCAGCAGGCGCTCTTACGACTACCTTTACCGCTTCTCAGGGACTTCTTCTTATGATCCCTAACATGTACAAGATCGCAGGAGAGCTTCTCCCCAGCGTATTCCATGTTTCGGCTCGTTGCGTAGCTACTCACGCACTTAACATTTTCGGAGATCACTCCGATGTTTACGCTTGCCGTCAGACCGGCTTCGCTATGATGGCTGAGTCTAACCCCCAGGAGGTCATGGACCTCGCTGCTGTAGCACACCTCGCTACCATCAAGGGCAGAGTTCCCGTGCTCAACTTCTTCGACGGCTTCCGTACCTCTCACGAGATCCAGAAGATCGAGACCTGGTCCTTTGACGATCTCCGTGAGCTCGTTGACTACGATTCCGTAGCAGCCTTCCGTAAGAGAGCTATCAACCCCGAGCATCCCGTGCTTCGCGGCTCTGCTGAGAACGGAGATATCTTCTTCCAGCACAGAGAGGCTTGCAACAAGTTCTATGATGAGTTCCCCGCTATCGTTGAGGACTACATGAACAAGGTAAACGAGAAGATCGGTACCGACTACAAGCTCTTCAACTACTACGGTGCACCCGATGCTGAGAGAGTTATCGTCTGCATGGGCTCCTTCTGCGACGTAGCAGAGGAAGTTATCGACTACCTCGTAGCACAGGGCGAGAAGGTTGGTCTTGTCAAGGTAAGACTTTACAGACCTTTCGTAGCAGAGAAGCTTATTGAGGCTATTCCTGCGACCGCAAAGAAGATCGCTGTTCTTGACAGAACCAAGGAGCCCGGCTCCCTCGGCGAGCCTCTTTACATCGACGTTGTTACCGCACTTGCTCAGGGCGGTGTTGATGCAAAGGTAGTAGGCGGTAGATACGGTCTCGGTTCTAAGGATACCACTCCTGCAAGCGTATTCGCAGTATACGAAAACCTCGCAGCAGCTACTCCTAAGGCTAACTTCACTATCGGCATCGTTGATGATGTTACAAACCTCTCTCTCGAAGAGA
>JAZMZS010000186.1:0-3786 GCA_045586105.1 Eubacteriales bacterium
TGAAAAAGCCGATGCGTATGACGATCTGCTCCACCGCCGCGCCGCTCGCTACCTGCCAGAAGGCAGCGAGGATGTTGCCGCTCTTTTTAAAGAACCTGCGCGGATCGAGCCTGAGATATCCGTTTTTCTTCAATAGCGATATCAATGCCACCCCGAGCCCCGCTACGTTTCCGCAGAGGGTCGCTATAGCGGCACCCTTGGTGCCGAGTGCGGGGAAGCCGAATTTTCCTCCTATCAGAAGGTAGTTGAGCATGACGTTGACGATATTGAGCGTCGCCGAGGTGACGAACGCTATTCGGGTATTTGACGAGCCTCTTTGTGCCGCATTGATGCAAAGCGCAAAGGAATAGATACAAAGTCCCGCCATGACTATTCTGTAATACTCGACGGAATACGGAAGCACGTCGGGCTCAGCGCCCGCAAACTTCAACAGCGGCTCTGCAAAGAAGTACGCAGCTGCGTATATTGCCGTCGCCAGAACGGCGCATATGACGAGCGCCTTGTGCAGGCAGTCGTTTGCTCCCTCCCTGTCTCCCTCTCCCTTTTTTCTCGCTACCACGGCAAGCACGCCGAGATTGAGAGTGGTAAAAAGGGACAAAAAGAGAAGCCTCGGCTGATTTGTCAGTCCGACGGCGGCTATCGCCGCATCGCCGAGAGTGCCCACCATCGCACCGTCAACGAAGCCGGTGAGTGCTGTAAGCAGTGATTCCGCCATAGCGGGTGCCGCAAGCAGGAGAAAGGTACGGTATACCTTTCCCGCGCTCTCAAGCTCTCCTGCGCGTTCCGTTTTTCCTATCATCCCCTCGGGTGTAAAGAAGCGGATGATACGCTTGAATATTGCCGTCATTTTCCGTTTTTTTCCTCAGAAAGCATCCCGCTTTCATTATTAAGACAGTATATAAAACGCAAGGTCAAAATCAAAACGGTGCGCCCGGCACCGTTTTTTAGATCTGTTATGTACCGAAAAAGCTTAAAAGTCGGATATCTGCACCTCGGGCATTGCGGAAAGATTCTCAAGGCACTTACCCGTGCCGAGTGCTACGCACTTCTCGGGGTTCTTTGCGATGACCGTCTTGATGCCCGTAACGTATGCAATCAGCTTGTCAAGCCCCGAAAGAAGGCATCCGCCGCCCGTGAGTATGATACCGTTGTTAAGTATGTCTCCGACAAGCTCGGGGGGCGTTCTCTCAACTACCCCTCGGATCGCTTCGATTATAATAGAGATCGGCTCCTCGAGCGCCTCGAGCATCTCGCGCGAGTGTATGCGGATAACTCTCGGAAGCCCCGATACGAGGCATCTTCCCTTGACGTCGATATACTTTGTATCATCGACCTCCCACACCGTACCGATCCTTCTCTTGATAAGCTCAGCCGTAGTCTCTCCGATCAGGAGCTTATGCTTTTTTCTCACGTAGCGGATGATAGCCTCGTCAAACTTGTCTCCCGCTACCTTGATAGAGTCGGATACGACGACGTAATTGAGCGATATGACCGCTATATCCGTCGTTCCGCCTCCGATATCAACTATCATGTTTCCCGTGGGCAGGGTAATGTCTATTCCCGCGCCCATCGCCGCCGCGACCGGCTCCTCCACGAGATACGTCTTTCTCGAGCCTGCCTGCGTCGCCGCGTCAAGCACCGCTCTCTTCTCTACCTCGGTAACTCCCGAGGGAATGCAGATGACCATTCTCGGCTTGAATATCTGCGGGCCGCACGCCTTGTTGATGAAATACTGTATCATCTGCTGAGTTATATCGTATTTACTGATAACACCGTCTCTGAGGGGACGTAGTGCTATTATGTTCTCGGGAGTACGCCCGAGCATTTCTCTGGCTTCTCTGCCGACCTTACGCAGTCTCATGGTGTTCTTGTCGAGTGCCACCACGGAAGGCTCGTTGACGACTATTCCTCTGCCCTTAACGTACACGAGGACGGTCGCCGTGCCAAGGTCGATGCCTACATCCTTTCCTACCATCGTTTATCTCCCCGAGTGCAAAGCGCACTCACTCTTTTTTTACTTCGTTTATGATATACCGTATGCACCGCGATTTGGGCATACTTAGGGATTGTATTTTTGCTTTTACACTCTATTATATAACATCCTCGGCGCATTTTCAACCATATTTGCTAAAATTTATTTTCTGTTCATACTTGCAAGAGCGCACTTGACATGAATGGCATATTTTGCTAAAATATCCTTATATTATAGAATAACTCAGATAAAAGCAAAGTCAAGGGATACCTTATGCATACAAAAAAGAAAATACTGCCTCGGGTATCTGCGCTTCTACTCCTGACCGTGATGCTCCTGCCGTCATCTCTGACGTGCTTTGCCGCACTTGAGCCCGCGGTCACCCCGAAGCAAGCATCCGATGCCGCCGCTCTGCCTTGCTCGCTCTCGCTCACCATTGACCGGGAGGAGCAGGCCGGAAACGAGCGCTCAGTCATTATCAGATGCGAGAGGCTCAGCATCGTTACCGTAAGTGCCAAAGGCAAGAATGACGCTGACAGAATAGGACTGCGGGTATATACCGACAGCGGAGAGCTGACAGCTCACACAAGCGCCGGGCACGGAGAGGGTGCGGTACTGCAGTTTCTGGCAGCTTACACAGGATGCTACCGAATAACGGCAGAGTGCGCAAATGCATCCGCCGAGGCAAGCGAGATCTCGCTGAGCGCGACCGCATTTTCGAAATTCAAGGTCAATGAAATAAAAGAACTGCCCTTTTCTGCCGAGCACACAAAAAAGACACACAGATACACCCATGCCGACACCGTTTATTCCGCTCACACAGAGGATGCTGAGGGGTGGGAGATGAGTGTGTTCTCTATTGCGCATAACGCGGGGGATGCGCTCTGCTACACGCTTGATGCCGAGGGCAGCTCGAGGATACGCGCGGTGCTCTATACGTGTGACGGAGAAGGCTACAGCGCGCACGCTTCGCACAAAACAGAAAAGCATGATGCCTGCGATGCGCAGACGGTGCTTTACTCGGATATCTCATATCTTGTCATATATTCATCCGGGGAATTCACCCTTGATGCCGATGTGATAAAGTGCACCGAGCCCGAGCCGGAAGCGCTCTCTCTTCCATATTCGGGCAGTCTGAGCACTGCAGAGGCTGCTATGTGCTACGATGAAGATGAATATTCGCAGCTCATATCCGACTTTCCCTTCTGCGGAGTCAGGAATAATCCCGTCAAATACTTTTCGGTAGATGCGGGAGGACCGTCTGTGATATCACTTTCATGCGAAAGAAGGGAGCACGCCTTTTTCTCGGTGCTTCCGTGCACTGAGGAGCTTTCCGCAGGATCGGTATTTCCCCTGAGAGACTACAGCTCCTACTGTTCCGAGACAGAGCCTACGGAGATGTGCCTCGATACGTTCATATCGGATTCGGGCAAGGCGATGATCGCTTACAGCGGAAGCGCTCTTGATGTCCGCATCCGCATAGAAGCATTCCCCATCTGCTCCGTGAGCACAAAATACGAAAACGAGTACCACAAAAACACCCCTCTTCCCATGCTTGAGGCGGGGGCGCTCTGCTCGGACTCGGAGCTGTTTTCGCAGCTCGGGCTTGCCGCGCATGATTCGGAAAGCTCAGAGGTGTCGGGGTACGTAATAGAATGCGGGGACACGACGCGCTGCTATTATTCAAAGGATGACCCGATCCTACCTCCCGAGAAAAAGGGAGAATGCACTCTCTACGCCGTCATGCGCAGGGTAGTCGTCAGGGACGGTATAGGAGAAGGCAGGACGCATCTTGTGCCTGTATGCACCTTCAG
>JAZMZS010000187.1:0-3214 GCA_045586105.1 Eubacteriales bacterium
GCAAAGAAGACCACCAAGAAGGCAGAGGAGACCGAGGGCGAAGAAAAGCCCAAGAAGACCGCTGCAAAGAAGACCACAACCAAAAAGGCTGCTGCAACCAAGGCTGAGGGCGAAGCCGCTCCTGCAAAGAAGACAACTGCCAAGAAGACCACAAAAAAGGCAGAGGATAAGGCTGAGTAAGCTAATAAGAACAACACGGGCGGGTAACATAAAATTACCCGCCCTATCTTAAACTATCAATCCCGAAAGGAACGCCTGAACGGGCGCAGGTGAAAAATATGGCACTTGTACCAATGGTAATCGAACAAACAAACAGAGGTGAGAGATCCTATGATATCTATTCAAGGCTTCTCAAGGACAGAATTATAATTTTGGCAGACGAAGTGAACGATACGACCGCCTCTCTTGTCGTTGCACAGATGTTGTTTCTTGAGGCTGAGGATGCCGAGAAGGATATCTCCTTCTATATCAACAGTCCCGGAGGATCTGTCAGCGCGGGAATGGCAATATACGACACTATGAATTTCATTAAGTGCGACGTATCAACTATCTGTATCGGCATGGCTGCAAGCATGGGTGCTTTCCTTCTCTCTGCAGGAGCAAAGGGAAAGAGAATGGCACTCCCCAACAGTGAGATCATGATACACCAGCCTCTCGGAGGTATGAAGGGTCAGGCTTCCGATATCAAGATCCACACTGATCATATACTGAGAACAAAAGACACCCTTAACCGTATCCTCGCTCAAAATACAGGTAAGCCGCTCGAAATAATTGAGCGCGACACCGACAGAGATAATTTCATGACTGCACAGCAGGCAATGGAATACGGACTTATAGATCGGGTAATTGACAAGCGTCCCTGATCGATATAAACTACCATTATTATTTTGAGAGGACAAACAAGGTGGCAGATAATAACAGAACTAACAATAAACATCATTGTGCTTTCTGCGGCAGGAGTGAAAATGAGGTAAGCATGCTCATCCCCTCCCCTGAGGGTGTGTGCATTTGTAACGAATGTGTTGATGTTTGCGCTGATATTCTCGATGAATACGCTCCCGCCGAGATCGTTGAATCGGATGGTGCAAGCAGTTTTACTCTTTCCTTTGATACACTCCCGAAACCCGCACAGCTCAAAGAAAAGCTTGATGAATATGTAATCGGACAAGACGATGCCAAGCGTGTTTTATCGGTTGCCGTTTACAATCATTACAAAAGGATACTGTATCGCGAAGAAAAGCTGAAGGCGAAAAAGAAAAAAGGAACGGAAACCAACGATACAACGTCAGACGAGGTGGAGATTCAAAAAAGCAACGTTCTTCTACTTGGTCCTACCGGCGTAGGCAAAACCTATCTTGCCCAGACTCTCGCAAAAACACTCAACGTGCCCTTTGCAATAGCCGACGCAACCACACTTACCGAAGCAGGCTACGTAGGAGAAGACGTAGAGAACATCCTTCTCAGACTTATCCAGGCGGCAGACTTTAACGTTGAGCAAGCAGAAAAAGGTATAATATACATCGACGAGATAGACAAGATATCGAGAAAGGGCGAGAACCGCTCTATCACCCGAGACGTATCGGGTGAGGGCGTTCAGCAAGCCTTACTGAAGATCCTTGAGGGAACCGTATCAAACGTCCCCCCGCAGGGAGGAAGAAAGCATCCGAACCAGGATTTCATCCAGATAAATACAGAGAACATACTCTTTATCTGTGGCGGAGCATTTGACGGTCTTGAAAAGATCATTGCCCAAAGAACCGAAAGATCCTCGATAGGCTTTAACGGTACTGTAAAAGCAAAAAAGAGCAACGATGATTCGATTTTTTCAAAAGCAACATCTCACGATATCGTAAAGTACGGTCTTATACCCGAGCTCGTTGGTAGAATTCCCGTTATCGTCAGCCTCGATGCTCTTGACGAGAACGCTCTCGTAAGCATTCTGTCAAAGCCAAAAAACTCACTTATCAAGCAGTATCAGAAGCTTATTTCCATGGACGGTGCCGAGCTTGAATTTGAGGATGCGGCATGCCGCGCAATAGCAAAGGAAGCTATCGAGAAAAAGACGGGCGCACGCGGACTTCGCTCTATAACGGAGGGTATAATGATACCGATCATGTATGACCTACCCTCCAAGAACGACGTAGCTAAGGTAGTCATAACCGAGGCTTGCGTCACCGAAAAAGCTGAACCGACTATTATAACCAAATAAAGAAGTAGGATACGGTCTTGTCAAGGCCGTATCCTACTTTTATAAATAATACCTTATAGTATCTTCTATCCAGTAGTCATAATTAGAATCGGGCATGAGGTGCTCAAGATCTTTGAATCTTTTATACAGCTCAACTCCGTCGGAGGGGTCGTGCCATATATCTGCAAAAACGTAGTCATACCCTTCCCTTGCCATTTGATGCTCGGCGTAATCAAAAGCATCTGCGCAGATAACGCGGATCTTATCCTTGCAGGACATTTGCGGAAGGACGAATCTCTCGAACAGCTCAATTACGCTTTTATCACGTTCTATTACCGTGACAGACACAACTTCATTCTTCCTTGCAGACATAAATGCAAAGTAACCGAGCCCGAGCCCAAACGTGAGAACCCTTCCGTGAGAGCGGCTGACGGGTCCTTTCATTGTGTTTATCTCGTTTGGCGTAATGAGCATCCATTCCCTGTCATTCTGATAAACGGCGGGAAAGCTGTATTCTTTTGTAAAGTATCCTATCTGCGGTATCACTCTTCCGTCCGGATAATACTTATAGTCATTAAAAACGAAAGCCTCGTAGGGGGCATAGCTTCCTTGTGATATCCGCCATTGTCCGCATGCTGCTTCTTCGAGAAATATCTCAAGCATATACGGATCGCATTCGTAATCGTCTGTATCAAGCTCTCTTATCATTTCGGGGAAATAGAGTTCAAACAGTTCCCTGTCCCGCTCGTTTCCCGAAAGATCCATATACATAGCATTTGCAAGCAGATATGAATAAGCGTCCTGCTCATCGACGTCACATTCACGTGATATCTTTTTTACGGTTTCCCCCTTGATATAATCAGCCTCGATATTCAGAAAAACACTAAGCTTCTTTTGAAGGATACGGTTATAGCTTTCGATCGGATCTCTTTGCATAATGATCATTTTCCTTTTTTTGATATAGGGATATTTTATCAATTTTCAAATCCAAATTCAATAGAAAAGCATTTTTTCTCTAAATAGATT
>JAZMZS010000188.1:0-7862 GCA_045586105.1 Eubacteriales bacterium
TCCGCCTTACCTCGCAGGAGCCGACGCCTCGGCTGAGAACGAGCGAGATATCGCCGCTCGAGCATTTTTTGTCTCTTTTTATATGCTCGGCGAGCACGTCTATCGGGTAGGGGCAGACGGTGCTGAGACCGTAGGGAGTCATCATAAGCGAGAGCGCCTCTGCCGTTTCGGGAGGGCAGAGCCCGAGCCGAACGCAGCCCGCGCTGACCGCCGCCATTCCCATTCCGACGGCGCGCCCGTGAGTTATCGTAAAGCCGCTTTCCGCTTCTATTGCGTGAGCGAGCGTGTGACCGAAGTTCAGTATCGCGCGCACGCCCGTGTCGCGCTCGTCGGCGGCGACGACGTCGCGCTTGATGGCGACGCATCTTTCAATAATCTCGCAAATATTCTCCTTTGCCTTGCCGTCCGCGATAAGCTCACAGAGAGACGCGTCTCTTATCATGGCGTATTTGATGACCTCCGCCATTCCGTCGGCAAAGAAATCCTCCGTAAGCGTATCGAGGGTGCGTACGTCGCAGATCACCGCGCTCGGCTGCCAGAAGGCACCGACGAGGTTTTTTCCCTCGGGAATGTCGATCGCACACTTGCCTCCGACCGAGGAGTCGGTTGCGGCAAGCAGGGTGGTCGGAACCTGCACGAAGCGAATTCCGCGCATATAAGCCGAGGCGCAAAAGCCCGAAATATCCCCGACGACGCCCCCGCCGAGAGCAAAGACCGAGTCGGAGCGGTCAAAGGAATTTGATGCAAGCGCGCTCAGAATAGACAAAAACGTATCAGCGCACTTCGACTGCTCACCGTGCGCAAAGACAAACTCACTGCACTCCTTGCCCGCCGCCTCAAGCGACCGCTTGAGCCTCGCAAGATACAGGGGTGCCACGTTGTCGTCCGAGACGATCATGGCTTTTTTCCCAAGCCCCAAGTCCGAGGTAAGCTCCCCCGCGCGGTCGAGGATCCCCTCGCCGATAATAACGTCGTAGCTGCGCGAGGCCGTGACGCGCACTCTTCTTTCGATCATTTGTCCGAACGCTCCTTTGCTATCCTTCCTTCTCTGAGCAGCCGCGTCATTTCTTCCTTGTCGCGCTTGTAGAGAGCTTCTCTGTATTTTCTCATTTCCTTTATAAATATGTCTATCTCCGCGAGCAGAGGCTCACGGTTTGCAAAAAACAGCTCGCTCCACATATCCTCGTTCAGCTTTGCAACTCTCGTCAGATCCTTGTACGAGCCCGCGCTGTAGCCTCGGTGCATACTCGAGGAGGGGCTCTTGATGTAAGCGGACGAGACGACGTGCGCCATCTGCGAGGTGTATGCGATCATCGCGTCGTGGTTCTTTGCGCTCGTTATCGTGATCCTGCCGAACTCGCACGGAGAGAGCAGGCTCTTTATTTTTTCAAGAAGCTCAAGCTCGGCTGACTCGGGAGGAACTATTATCATCGACGCCCCCTTGAAGAGGTTGTCGCGCGAATACCTGAAGCCCGAGAACTGCAGTCCCGCCATAGGATGCCCGCCAACGTAAGTAAAGCCGTGCTCCTCCGCCGCACGGAAGCATTCGGGGCAAACTGCCCCCTTTACTCCGCACAGGTCGATGACGGTCGCCTGCTCGCCGAAGAGCGGCGCGTGCGAGACGATCCATTCGACCGCCGCCGAGGGGTAGAGCGCCACAAGCACGAGATCGAGCCCTCCGATATTCTCCTCGGTGACCTCGCCCATTATCGCACCCGCCTCAAGCGCGCTTTCGATGACCTCCGCGTTTATGTCCGAGCCGTAGACCTCGCAACCCGCCGCAGCGTACGCCTTGGCAAAGGAGCCTCCGATAAGTCCGAGACCTATCACGCCCACCTTTAGCTCGGTTATAATATCGGTTCGTGTGTTCATAGCATTCTCTCCCGTATCGATTAAAATGAAAAGACCGTGCAGAGCGTTTCTGCACAGCCATTGTCAGCATATTCGTTGGCATTTAACTTTTGCGGCAAAAAACGCTTTTACTTTATTTTTCGGTAAAGTAAAAGTAAAAATAATATCCTGCAAAAGCAACGTTTCTCATGGTTTTTCTCCGATTTGTGCATAAATATGCACTCTGATCTTTTTCGTGTAAATATTTTATCACCGCAGTATCCGCTTGTCAAGGGCTTTTTGTTCAAAAAGACATCTCCCTGCGCAAATTTCGACAGCTTTTTCTCATTTGCTTTAATAAAATGGTAAAAAGTACCATTTTCTGTCAAACGGAGGTTAGCATGTCTGCCACAACTCAACAAAAGCCCACGCCCGTCAAGGTCACAAGGATCCGCGAAACGCCCCGCGCGCTCGCGCCTGCGGGAATTGCGGTGTACGAGCTTCCGCTCGATTCCATCAGCATTCCTCTCCGCCCGCCCCATACCTGCACGCCCGAGTCTATTGCCGCGCTTGCCCAGTCTATACACAAGTACGGTGTGATACACCCCTTGACGGTACGCACCGCGTCCGACGGGAGATACGAGCTTATTTCGGGGGAACGGAGGCTGAGAGCGGTTCGGCTGCTGGGGCTGAGGACAGTCAGGTGCATCGTGATAAATTCGGACGGAGCGAAGAGCGACGCCATGCGCCTGTGCGAGAACTTTCATACCGTCGAGCCTCACTTTCTCGACGTTGCCGAGGCGATAGGGATATTCTGCGAAAAATACGATTGCAACGCCGAGGCAGCCGCCGCAAGGCTGTGTATTTCGGACAGATTCGTCAAGGAAAAGCTGAAGATGCTCGAGTTCTCCGCACCCGAGCGGAAGCTTGTGCGCTCGAGCCGCCTCACCGAGGAACAGGTGCTGTGCATTCTGTCGGTCGCCGACCGTGAGGCAAGGAGCATTCTGCTCGAGCAGATATGCGCACGCTCGCTCTCCGAGGATGAGACCGAAAGAGTAGTATCCGCCTATCTCAAAAAACGCAGAAAAAAGATAAAGGCACACAGGGAAACCTACCTTATCCGTGACGTGCGGATCTTTTATAATACCGTCGACCGCGCGATCGACGTGATGCGCCGCGCAGGCTACAGCATTTCCGCGCAAAAGCAGGAGGGCGAGGATGCCACGACCGTGATCATCCGAATATCAAAATGACAGCGAATGCAACGCTGCGCTCCGTTTCGATTGTTTTACAATAAAATTCGATTTTCGCATATGCGAAAATCCTTCTTACTTCTTCCCTCTTACTTCTTACTTTACCTTCACTCTGCGTAGCAGATATCTCATTCCCGTGTCAGCTTTTTTATCAGATCCTCGAAGAGGACATCACGCTTTATCTCGTAGACGTAGCGGATAAGCGTGCCGTCTGTCGGCTCGGAATAACCGCGCTCGTAGGTAGGCAGACGCAGGCAGCGCAGGTCGCTACTCGTAAATCGATCCCCTCCGACGAGCCAACCGACGGCGCAAACGTCCCAGATAACGCGCGTCCAGGGACGCCCCTTTGCGTATTTTTCGGCAGCCTCAACGGTGTTTTCAATAAGATAGTCGCAAAGTGCGCTCTTGCCTCCGAGCCAGTGGCGGAGCTCGGGCTCCGTGGTCGTAAACGCAGAAACGACACCGACGCAGGGAAGCGAGACGAAGGGTACGCCCGAGCCCATTACGGTGCGGGCGGCGGTAACGTCGCCGTTGAGATTGAACTCGGAATTATGCGGCCAGTGGTGGGCGTTTGCTCCAAGCCAGACGACCGCGATCCTGTCGGTGATAGAAGGATCGAGCAGGATCGCGCGCGCGACGTTGGTTATAGCACCTATCGCAACGACGTAAAGACGCCGCTCGGCGCTGTAGCCCTTCGATCGATCGATAAGATCGAGCACCGCCTCGGAGGGCGGTGGAAGCTCATCCCCGTCCATTCGCGCGGTCTCTCCGCGAAAAGCAGGAATATCGGTGTAAGGCTCACCCATCAGGGTGAGTATCTTTTTTATTTCATTATATGAACGCTCCATGCCGTCGGCAAAGGAGGTCGATCTTTCGTTATGAAAGGGCGCCGCATATATAGCGAGAGTGCGGATGCGCTCCTCAGAGCGGAGCATGTAGGCGATGGCAAACTGATCGTCGATCTCGTTGTAAGCGTCGGTGTCGAGCACCGCATCGACGATCCCGCCGGGGAAGTCAAGATAGGTATTTTTCATGGTGGTTTCTCCTTGGTTGCGGATATGGATGTATTTATGGTGTAAAAAGTACGGATGCGCTTGACCCGTAACGACCAAGTGTTGACCCCGAACGAGGCACAAAATATCGAAACGGAGCGAAGCGTTGCCTTCCTCCGAGAGGAAGGCTATGGTGCACCGCGCCTACCTTCTTACATTCCTATATTCGAATACCTGAATTTTACTCCTGCCGCCGAGACGTCCTTCTCGCCGCCGGAGGTTTTTATCTTTTTGAGGGTGTGCACTCTGCCGGAATCGGTCTTCTCCGTCTCGAAGATCAGAGTGGCAACGGTGCCTGTTTTCGTATTTTTTATCTCGCCCGTGAGGGTGCCGTTATTCGCTTTAAGCTTTATCTGTATTTCTCCGCCGGTGAGTGTGTAGGTGTCCGTATTGCTGTCGAACTTTATCGAGCTTGTGAGCTTGGTCTCCTTGTCCTCGTGTGAATACGCCTTGGGGTGCGTTTCGACCGTGCTTTCCTCAGAGGAAAAATACACCGTGCCGTCTCCGAGCAAATATATTATCTCCTTGCTGTGAGCGGAAGTGCCGTCAAAGCATCCGCACGCCTCCTCCCTGTAAGCGCTAAGCTCTGCTGCGGCTCTGCCGTCCGCGTATTCGGTAGCGTAGCGGGCGCTTGATTCGCCGTGTGCGTTTTCACGCTCGGCTACCACCTCAAGACTGCCCGTAGTACCGTCATAAACGATAGAAGCGAGCGTGCCGTCTCCCTTTGCGGTAATGTCGGCAAGCTGAACACGGTCGGTCTTTGCATCGGCGGTAATTCTCAGCGAAAGCGAGAAATCCCCCTTTGCGCGTATCTTGTCGGCAAGCGGAGCAAATTCGCCGTCAGAGAAGAATGAAGCCCAGAAATCGATCATTTCGTCGCTGAGCTGCTCCTTTTCCTTGAAGCCCGCAAGCATATTTGACAGCTCCTCACAGGTGAAGGTAGCCGAGACCGTGCGAAGCTTTCCCGTCGGGTCGACGGAGTCCTCGCCATCCGCGGAAAAAGCAAGGGCGGCTTTGATCCTCTCCTCGTCGAGCTTGCGTCCCGCGGTCACGTCACCGACAAGCGCTAGCGCACTTCCTACCGTTTTTTCACCCGTGTAGTGCGATATAAGCTCGTACTTGTCCTTGAATTCTTCTTTTTCGTTAAAGGGGTTTCTGCTGATCTCGGGCTTGAGCATCTCCGAGCGCAAAAACACGGAAGTGCCGTCCTGCTCGAGCTTGTACGAGGTCTTGACCGTACCGACAGAGCTCTCGTGGGTGCGCATATAAAGTGCGGACCTGCCGTTCGGATCAAGAGCAAGTGCCGTGCTCCACGCGTTACTGCCGCCGTGGTAGTAGGTCACGTAATCCTGCGCGTATCTTGATATGGTGAACAATCCCGACGAATGAAGAACCGAGAAAAGAGCCGACGCGTCCGCGGTGCTTACGCCGAGCTCCGCGTACCCGTCAAGAAAGCCCTCGGGCTCGCGGGGCGGGGTGAAGGTGTCGGCGGGTATGTTTTTTCCGGAGCCGCAGGACAGAAGAGATGAGACCATCACTAAAGCGAGAATGAGCGAAAGCAGCTTTTTCATTGGCAATTCCTTTCTTGTATGTTCATTTTTTTGGACAATTCGACAAATTTGTTATAATTTTTTTTAAAAACTCGTACAAAATGACGTTGAAAAAATATCCGCCATCATGTATAATTATGATGTATATCTATCATTATTTTACTATAGATAGAAGCATAATGCAATACAAAAGAAAAAATTCACATTTACACAGCAATACCAAGGAGAAAAAAATGGCAGAGATCAAAAAGACGGGCGGAATTTCGGTCGAGACGGCGCAGATATTCCCCGTTATCAAAAAATGGCTTTATTCGGACAAGGAGATATTCATCCGTGAGATAATATCCAACGCCTCCGACGCCTGCACCAAGCTCAAGCGCCTTTGCTCGCTCGGTCAGGTACACGATATAGATGAGGATTTCCGCGTAACGGTCAAGCTCGACCGCGAGGCGCGCACCATTACCGTTTCGGATAACGGAATCGGAATGACCGAGGACGAGATCGAGAGATACATCTGTCAGATCGCTCTGTCGGGCGCGCTCGAATTTATCGAAAAGTACGAGGCAGACAGCGCGGATGCGGGAATTATCGGGCACTTCGGTCTCGGATTCTACTCGGCGTTCATGGTATCGGACAAGGTTGAGCTCATCACCCGCTCCTACACGGGCGAGAGCGCTGTACGCTGGGTATCCGACGAGCAGGGAGAATATGAAATGTTCACCTCCTCCCGTGACGAGCGCGGAACCGACGTTATCATGCATATAAACGAGGAGGGACAGGAATACCTTGACGCGCACACCCTCAGAGCGGCGATCGAGCGCTACTGTGCGTTCATGCCGATACCGATATTCTTTGATGACGGCGAGGAGCACGAGTGCAAGTGCGGACACGAGCACGCAGAGGAGCACGAGTGCGAATGCGGACACGAGCACGCAGAAGAGCACGAGTGCGAATGCGAGCACGGTCCCGAGCAGATAAATGACACAGCCCCCCTTTGGCAGAAGCTTCCCTCCGAGTGCACCGAGGAGGAATACCGTGCGTTCTACCACAAGGTGTTCGGGGACATGCGCGATCCTCTTTTCTGGATACACATAAACGCGGACTATCCGCTCAACTTCAAGGGAATTCTCTACTTCCCCCGCCTTGCCCACGAGTATGACAGCCTCGAGGGTCAGGTAAAGCTCTACTACAACCAGGTGTTCGTCGCAGACAACATCAAGGAGGTAATTCCCGAATACATGCTCATGCTCAGAGGCGTGCTTGACTGCCCTCAGCTTCCGCTCAACGTCTCGAGAAGCTATCTGCAGTCGGACGGCTACGTCAGGAAGGTCAGCGCCCATATCGTCAAGAAGGTCGCGGACAAGCTCTCCGGCATGTTCAACACCGACAGAGAAAAATACGAGTCGCTCTGGGCTGATATCAAGCTCTTCTCGGAGTATGCGGCGCTCTGCGACAGAAAGTTCTTTGACAGAGTAAAGGATGCGCTTCTCCTGCCTCTGACCGACGGCAGCCACGTTACTCTCTCCGAGTATCTCGAAGCGGGCAAGGAAAAGCACGAGAACACCGTTTACTACGCCACCGATGCGACCGCACAGGCGCAGTATATCGGAATGCTCGAGGGCGCGGGCGTTAAGTGCGCTGTCCTTGACAAGATGATAGACAATCAGTTCATTTCGATGCTCGAGCACGAAAATTCGGGCGTCAGCTTCAAGCGCGTCGATGCGGATATTTCCGAGATCCTCGGGGCTTCGGGAGAGGGAGAGGAAAAGGAAAGCCTCACCGCGCTCTTCCGCGAGGTATCGGGTGATGCGGAGCTTTCGGTCAAGTGCGAGAGCTTCTCGGACACCGCAACCCCCGCAATGCTCACCCTCGATGAACAGCAGAGGCGCTTTAACGATATGATGAAAATGTACCGTGCCGCAGGCGAGGATATGCCCGCAGGCATGGCACCGAAGGCTTCGCTCTTACTCAATCTCGCCTGCCCCACCGTCGCCGCACTCGACAAGGCGGAGCACAGCGAGCTTGACCGCGCAGTCGCAAAGCAGCTATTCATGCTCGCGACCCTCTCGCAGAGAGGCCTTACGGGCGACGAGCTTAAGAGCTTCCTTGCGGACAGCTACGGAATACTTGAGAAGATAATAGATAAAAAATAAAAGATAATAGATAATAGTACACCA
>JAZMZS010000189.1:0-8560 GCA_045586105.1 Eubacteriales bacterium
GGCTCCCAAGGCAGAGACAAAGAAGCCCGAGACCACGGGCGAGATCAAGACTATCATCGTAGAAGACCTCGGCAACTGATAATAACAAAAAGCGGTATGCAAAAATTTGCATACCGCTTTTTTGCCGCATAGGAAATTGCGTTTTTTGCCGAGTGTCATTCTTTGACTATCAACAATGAATTGATGCTCGGATTCTCACATCATGAATTGTCGGCTATGCAAAAGCACCGTCGACATGAATTGAATCGGCTTTCGTTTCTTATGCGCCGGCCGCGACCCCCAAAAATGCAAGCATTTTCGGGAAACCCCGGCGCAGGCGCAATTCATGGCGCAAGCCAATTCACCCGAAGTGCGCTGTGCGCACTTTTTGAAGTAATAGGTATTTAGTTTTTGCCACGCGCCATAAAAAAAGACACTGTACAAAAATCAAAAAACTGCCGGATTTTTTATATTTGCCGCAGATCAAGTATAATAACCGCTTGACAAGGTTCGTGCAGAATGCTAAAATAATCCCCACAGAGAGGTGGTATTTGGTATGAAACGGACGTTAGCCTTGCTGATATGCATTATTTTTGTTTTTCTTGCCGTCGGATGTAACGGGAGCACGGCAACCCCGGATACAGGCGGACGTGAGACGGATGCAGATACGGAGACGAATGCAGATACGGAGACGGAGTCTGCGAGTGACAGTAGCAATGACGGAGCTAAGGAGGATGTAGCGGTGGACTTTAAGGATATAAAGCCGTCTGACGGAAAAAACGTGAGAATAGCGTGTGTTGGCGACAGTATCACCTACGGTTACGGAGCGGATACTCCTGCTACCGAGGGCTATCCCGCACAGCTTGACCACCTTCTCGGAGAGGGATATCAGGTCGCCAATTACGGCAAGTCGGCATCTTATGCTCTCGCGGCGGATAATAAATATAACACGAAGGATGCGGCGCTTTCCTACCGTAACACCGAAGAATATAAAAAAAGTCTGAGATATAATGCCGACGTAGTCATAATTATGCTCGGATCAAATGACGTCAGGGCTATGACCTGCGACGAGGCAAAGGCAGAGCTCATAGCAGCACTTAAGAGCCTGGCGCAGGAATATGCGGCGCTTCCCACGGTACAAAAGGTGTATATCGCAGGATGCAAATATTCCGTGGATGTACCGAACGGAGTGATAGCCGAGCTGGCGAGACAGGCGGCAGATGAGATGGGAATACCGTATATCGACGTCTACGGACAGACCTACGACTATATGAACGTGCATCTGCATTATGTAAAGGACCGCGCGCATCCGACGGCAGAGGGATATAAACAGATAGCAAGGGTAGTCTACGCCGCGTTGATGGGCGTTGAGCCCGAGACAGATACCCTCCCTACGTCCGAGACGGGAGTCGTCTATGTAAAGAGCGGCGGACTCTCGGACGGAGACGGCAAGACGCCTGAGACTGCGATAGATTCGTTAGCAAAGGCGGTAGGACTCTTGCGCGAGGAAGGCGGTACCGTAGTAATCTGCGGTCCCTACAGCACGGGCTCTACCATGAGGCTGCCAAACAACAAAAAGCAGATCACGGTAACCTCCACCTACGGCGGAGTAGACTACGGGGCGAGTTTGGGTGCTCGGTTGAGCATTACTAATTCGATGTACATGAACGGAGATTTTGTATACGACGCCATAAAGCTCGAGTGTGCAGGACAATGGAACATATTAGTATGTAACTACAACAACGTGGTGATAGGAGCAGACGTCGAGTGTACCCTCGCTACCCCGAGTGATACGAATATGCTTCTGCTCGCCGGAACGAACCCGGCGATGGCAAGCGTCCCCGCATCCGACCTGACTCTGAGCGGAGAGTGTAATATCACCGTAAACGGAGGTACCTGGCTGTACTTGAAGTGTGGCAGCAGACGGCCGAACAGCACCTACCCCATAGCGGACATAGCAGAAGGAGCAAAGCTCACAGTAACCGTCAACGGAGGCAAATTCCTGAATTCCTCAGGCAACAATCTCACCACTGCCACGGGAATGAACAGCACCCACGGAGAGTGCACTCTGATCATCAACGGCGGTACGTTTATGGGTGACGTATATGCTGTCGGCAGAGTAGACGGCAGCGATAATAATGAAAAGGCACAAATGAGCGGCAAGGTCACCCTTGAGATAAACGGGGGAGATCTCCGCGGTAAGATATGTGCCGTGCAGGACAACACCGTGCAGATAAGCGGAGAGATAGAGCTCGTGTGCAAGGAAGAATACAAATCGAAGCTGTCCGGCAATTTCACCAAGATAACTGTCAACTGACATATCCTACAGCAAACCAAACGCTTTGCAGTGAAATTTGCCTTGACAGGTAAGTAAAAATTGTAAACGCGAAAAAATGCTGACGTATGAAATGAGCCTCGGAATCTCCCGAGGCTCGTTTTTTTCTTAAAGTAACAGGTAAGATGTAAGGTTGTTTTCTGTCTCGGCAGAAAACAAGAACATTCCGAATTATGAAGGAATAATATCAGAGCTTCTTTGCCCATGCTGCGGCTTCGTCAGCCCACTCTGCAATATCGGGGAATATGCCCGCACCGTTATCCCCTGCTACCTCGGGGGTTGCAAGAGAAAGCCCATGCCAGCCGTGGTTAAAGACGTGCAGCTCGTACGGGATCTTTTCTCTCTGCATAGCAAGCGCAAAGCTGATCGAATTCTCGGGAGGCACGAGAGTGTCCTCGAAGGTAGTCCAGATGTAGGCAGGAGGCGTGACGCCTGCTCTTACCATGTGATCGAGGCGGCAGGTCTGCGCTCCTGTCTCGGTTTCGGGATCTCCGTATTTTTTGTCGTTGCGCAGACGCGAGGTGTTCATGTGCTCGGGCACGTTGATAACGGGATAGCAGAGTATCATGCCGTTGGGCTTGTTTATTCCGTATTCCATATCGGGAGAGGTCTTTGCAAATTCAGCATCCCAGAGAGTTCCGATGCTTGCCGCAAGATGTCCGCCTGCAGAGAAGCCGCAAACGATTATTTTGTCGGGATCTACGCCGTATTCCTTTGCGTTCTTTCTTACGTGCTCGACGGCGAGCGAAGCGTCAAGAAGCTGTCTCGGCTCGACCGCCTTTTCCTTGATCGAATAGTAGAGCACGAACGTAATAAACCCTTCTCCGAGAAATCTTCTCGCTACGGGGTCACCCTCTCTTGCCGAGAGGAAACTGTATCCGCCTCCGGGAATAACTATGACAGCCTTACGCGACGGGAGCTTTATTTCCCAGTGCGGGTCGGGAATGTATGCGTCCATATATATATCGGGATCGTCGTCTCTTAAAAAAATCTTTTCAAATCTCACTTCGGTGTCCTCCTGTTTTAACGTTTACTTGATTATATCATCTAAAAACGAAACAATCAATAGAAAATAGTTTAAACAGAGCTAATTTGTGTCAAAATATTGACAATTCGACTTGAATGGTATAAAATATTGCTAATGCAATCTTCGAGATGCTTCGTTTTTTGAACCAGAGGTGGTTTGTTTAATGAAATTTAATGAAACGGTAAAAAAAGAGACTGCGTTTGTGCTCGGCTTTACGGTCGTATTGTGCGCAATTTTGCAGTCCTTGTATCTTATATGCGGTTTTTTCTCGTTCAGAGCGTTGATCGGAACGGGGATAAGCTGGCTCGTATCCGGGCTTAACTTTCTGCTTACGGCGCTGACCGTGCAGAAGGCGGTCGAGGATAACGAGGATACCGCACAAAAGCGTATCAAGGCGTCGCAGTCCCTGCGTTCGGTCATGATACTCGCCGTGCTCGTCGTGAGCATACTTCTGCTCGGTCAGGAATTGCCGACCGTGCTTGCGCTCGTGATCCCGCTTCTTTTCCCGAGGATCGCCGCAACCGTGCGTATGCTCAGGCTCAGCCAAGCGAAAGGAGGCGGAAAATGAGCGAAAAAACAAAATTCAAATTATTTGACGCGCTGTATATCGCAATGATGATCCTGCCCTTTATTGCCTGTATGACGGTAAAGGTGCTGTTCACCCCGCTCTCCGAGGGAATAACCATTACGGGCGCGATGGTGTTCTTCGAGATCCCGATGCCTCTGCAGAGCCTGATGATAACCGAATCCCAGCTTAATTCCGCGGCGGTCATAATAGCCGTGCTCGGACTGTGCCTTTATCTGACGCACGGACTGAAGACCGTGCCGGAGCTTAAGCGCCAGCATCTGTGCGAGATGGCGGTGGAGGCGGTGCAGAATTTCGTGAACGGTAACATGAGCGCACGCTTCTCGGGCTTCGCTCCATTCGTTTGCGCAATAATGGTGCTATCCGCATTATCGTCGTTTTCGAGCCTTCTCGGACTTTACCCCCCGACGTCGGATCTGAATATAGTCGCAGGCTGGGCGATACTCGTGTTTATTCTTATCACTTATTATAAGCTCAAGGGAGGCGTTCTCAATTATCTCAAGAGCTTCGTCGATCCCGTGCCGATACTCGCTCCCTTCAACGTGATAAGCGAGGTGGCAACACCCGTCTCGATGTCGCTTCGTCATTACGGAAACATCCTCTCGGGCTCGGTAATCGCAGCTCTCGTCGGCTCGGCTCTCGCAGGACTGAGCGAGCTCGTGCTCGGCTGGCTTCCCGCGGGGATCGGAGAGATACCGCTTTTGAGTATAGGTATCCCCGCGATTCTGTCGATATACTTCGACGTGTTCAGCGGATGCCTGCAGGCGTTCATCTTCGCTATGCTAACGATGATCTACGTCTCGAATGCGTTTAACGAGGAGGATTACGCGCTCAGGATGAAGAAGAAGGCGGAGCGCCGCCAAAAGCGCCTTGCCGCAAAAACGGGCAACTAAACTAAAAATAAAAAAATATTCTAATATATTTCAGGAGGAAACAAAATGGAACTCGCAATTGGTATTATCTTAGGCTGCTGTGCTCTCGGCGCAGGTGTCGCAATGATCGCAGGTATAGGCCCCGGTATCGGAGAGGGTTATGCGGTTGGTGAAGCGTGTAAGGCTATCGGAAGACAGCCCGAGTGCAAGGGTACCGTCACAAGCACTATGATCTTCGGATGCGTTATCGCAGAGACAACGGGTCTTTACGCGCTCATTATCGCGATACTTTTGATATTCGTAGCCCCCAATATGCTTGTAAATATACTGCTCAACGCCATTTAACGATAGGCTGATACGGAGGAAAAAGAGTTGCAGACTCTTCAGGTAATTTCTATAAATATATGGGCGATCCTCATATCTTTAGCCAATCTTCTGATAATGATGCTGATCATCAAAAAGTTCCTGTTCAAGCCCGTGCAGAAGGTCTTTGCCGACCGTGAGGCACAGGTGAAAAAGCAGTACGACGATGCGGCACAGGCTCAGCAGAAGGCGGACGAAAACTGCGCCCTCTACGAGCAGAAGCTTGCTGAGGCTGACGACGAGGTGGATGCAATACTGCACGACGCCCGCGACCGTGCGGACAGACTCGAGCAGGAGATCGTTACCGAGGCTCAGCAGAAGGCTGCGGCAATGATACGCCGCGCAGACGCTGATATCGAGCAGGAAAAGAAGAAGGCAGTAAACGAGATAAAGGACGAGATCGGCGCAATGAGCGTTGATATTGCCGAGAGAATGATCGGCAGAGAAATCAAGGAAGAAGATCACAAGGCGCTGGTAGACGAGTTTATCAGCGGCATAGGTGAGTGATATGTCAGAGGTCAGCAAGGAGTATTCAAAGGCACTTTACGAGCTTGCTTGCGAGGAAGGCTGCGAGGACGAGTATCTTTTTGAGACGCGTGCGATCGACGGAATATTTGCGGACGCTCCCGAATACGTCCGTCTGCTCGGAGCGCCGAACGTCCCCGTCGGTGAACGCACCGCCATGCTCGACGAGAGCTTCGGCGGCAGATGCAGTGAGTATATCCTGTTCTTTATGAAGCTGATGGTCGAGAGAGGATACGCGTACTTTCTGCGCGAGTGCTTTTCAGAGTTTGAGAATATATATTTCGAGCGCCACGGAATAGTCAGAGCGCGCGTCACGAGTGCTCTTGCGCTTGACGAGGAGCAGCGGAATGCACTTTTGGCAAAGCTCGAGAAATACTCACAAAAAAAGGTCGAGATGACGCTTACCGTGGACCCCGCACTTATCGGAGGTCTTCGCGTTGAGCTTGACGGAAAGCTTCTTGAGGGAAGCGTACGCTCGCGTCTCGACAAGCTTCGCTCGGATATAACGGGCATAACTATATAAGAAAGGGGAGTGTATCAGATGAAGCTTAACCCCGAAGAAATAAGCGGCATAATCAAATCACAGATAAAAAATTATAAAAACAAGGTAGAGCAGTCGGAGGTAGGCACGGTAGTGCTTGTCGGCGACGGAATAGCAAAGGCGTACGGTCTTGACGCCTGCATGGCAAACGAGCTTCTCGAGTTTGAAGGCGGCGAGTACGGCATGGCTCAGAATCTTGAGGAGAACACCGTTTCGATCGCTCTGCTCTCAAACACCTCCGAGATCAAGGAGGGAGATACCGTCAAGCGCACGGGCAAGGTCGTCAGCGTTCCGGTAGGCGAGGCTATGCTCGGCAGAGTAGTAAACGCCATCGGTGAGCCGGTCGACGGCAAGGGACCGCACGGCTGCACGGAGAATAGACCCATCGAGTCTGAGGCGCCCGGTATTATCAAGCGTAAGAGCGTAAGCGTCCCTCTGCAGACGGGAATAAAGGCTATAGACAGCATGATCCCGATAGGCAGAGGCCAGCGTGAGCTTATTATCGGAGACAGACAGACGGGAAAGACGACGATAGCCGTCGATACCATAATCAATCAGAAAAAGACGGGAGTCCTCTGCGTATACGTAGCTATAGGACAGAAGAATTCCACCGTCGCACAGATAGCGGAGACTCTCGAGGAGGCGGGCGCTATGGCTTATACGGTCATCGTAACGGCATCCGCATCCGAGACTGCGCCCCTGCAGTATATAGCACCCTATACGGGCTGTGCTATTGCGGAGTACTTCATGGACAAGGGCAGGGACGTGCTGATCGTCTACGACGATCTTTCAAAGCACGCGGTTGCCTACAGAGCACTTTCTCTGCTTATCAGAAGACCCCCGGGCAGAGAAGCTTACCCCGGCGACGTATTCTATCTGCATTCACGTTTGCTTGAAAGAGCGGCAAGAGTGAGCGAGGAGTACGGCGGAGGGAGTATCACCGCGCTTCCCATTATCGAGACTCAGGCGGGTGACGTTTCGGCGTACATTCCGACAAACGTAATTTCCATCACCGACGGACAGATCTTTCTCGAGAGCGAGCTTTTCCACTCGGGAATCATGCCTGCGGTAAACCCGGGTATCTCGGTCAGCCGAGTCGGAGGAAACGCACAGGTCAAGGCGATGAAGAAGGTCGCGGGAACTCTCAAGCTTCTTTATTCTCAGTACAGAGAGCTTCAGAACTTCGCACAGTTCGGCTCGGATCTTGACGCCGACACCAAGGCGCGTCTTGCTCAGGGCGAGAGAATAGTTGAGATACTCAAGCAGGATAAGACCGCTCCCGTTTCGGTAGGATGTCAGATCGCAATTATCTACGCCGCTGTAAACGACCTTATGGCGGGGATCCCTCTTGAGGATATCAAGAGCTACGAAAAGGAGCTTTATACTCATATGGAGCTCCATCACGATAAGCTTCTTGCCCGATTTGCCGAAGGGTACTACGACGATGAGGACAAGAATGCACTTGACTGTGCAGTACGTGATTTTACCCACAAGTTTACGGCGGAAAGACACTATTGATCATAAGCACGGGAGGTAGGATGCTTTGTCGGCTAATTCAAAGGCTATAAAAAACAGAATAAAAAGCGTTGACTCCACCCTGCATATGGCAAGAGCAATGGAGCTGGTCGCATCCTCAAAGATGCGCCGCGCAACCGATAACATGACGCGCTCCCGCAATTACGCACAGGCAATGAGCGAGCTTTTCGACGGGCTTGATATGTCCGAGTGCAGGGATTCTGTGTTCGTGCGAGAGAGAGAAGAGAAGCGTATCTGTGTTGTCGCCATTGCGGGAGACAGAGGACTTGCGGGCGGTTATAACTCGAACGTGTATAAGTGTACCGCCGCCCTGACCGAGGGTAAGGATGCGGTATTAGTTCCGATAGGCAAGCGTGCTCTCGAATACTATTCACGCCGTGGCTTCGAGCTTTTCGGAGAGGGGTATGCTTCTACCGAGAGGTTCGGCACGGGCGAGTGCGCACGTCTGGCAAGAGATATATCAGAGCGCTTTTCTGACGGAGAATTCGACGCACTCTACGTAGTTTATACGAAATACGAGTCGGTAATAACCCAGAGCGCACAGGCAAAGAAGCTTTTGCCCGTAAGCTGCGGCGGTACAGGTAAGAGCTCAGGTGCATCGGCAGAATTTGAACCGAACAGCGAGACCGTGCTCGAGGCGGCTATGCCCGAGTATATTTCGGGTATCCTATACGGATGCGTGTGCGAGAGCTTCCTATCCGAGCTTGCGTCCCGCAGGAACGCAATGTCAAACGCCGAGGATAACGCACAGGAAATGATAGAAAAGCTCGGACTCGAGTACAACCGTGCCCGTCAG
>JAZMZS010000190.1:0-23175 GCA_045586105.1 Eubacteriales bacterium
CATAGTCCACAGCCAGACCGGAGATATGTACACAAGCCCGGCGGCAGATGCAAGGAACAGCAGCGCCCATTTAGTCTGCCTTTTGCTTAAGTTTCTCATTTTTCGTCCTTTCCGCTGTCACTTTCTCGGACAGCACTTCAAAAAATCCTTGCTCGGTGCCGCTTTTACGGGGCTTTTCCCGCATTTGCGGCTTTTTTGTCTGCTCCGTTCCCGGAGGCTCCGCACGTCCGACTGTCAGCATATAAGCCTCGTGCAGTTCTCTGCGAACTCCTGCGGTGCCATGTACAGCTTCGCCGGCGTCGTGTGCAGTATCTCCGCGATGTGGTCGAGATCGTCGAGCTGCATCGTGTGTCTGCCCGACAGCCAGTTCGACAGCGTCGCTTCGGAAACGCCGAGCCGCATTGCGAGATATGACTGCTTATAACCGTGAGCCGCGAGCAGTATGCGGATATTGCGCGGGATCGCGTCCCGCGGGTTTTCGTGCTTTTTCACTTTCGGCATCGTGCTTCACTCCTTTTTGCATTCGCTTGCAATTGCCGCTTTCGTGTGATATAATCATCTCCAAAGGAGGTGATTACATGAATGATTTTAAAATGCCCACTTTTTCAAAGGGCGAGTTCGGGTTGCTGCGCGATTTGGTCAAAATTCATCGCGCCGATATTCAGGACATACTTGCCGACACCGATCTTTCTCCGCAGGAACGCGAGGATTTTCTGAAAGGTCGGGACATGGCAAATGACCTGTATCGAAAGCTGAACAGCATACTTGACGCAATTGATCGCGGTCAATTGTAGATTTTCGCTTGATTCTTACCTTTTTTATGAACGCCTCATAATTCTCCGGGGCGTTCTTTTCTTTCGGCATCGTGCTTCACTCCTTTCTGCATTCGCTTGCAATTGCCGCTTATGCGGGCAGGTTGACGAGTTTGTCAACCTTATCAGCAAAAAAAACAAGCGTTCTTTCTTCTTCGGTCAGCCGGAGGATGTCACAAAGATTAGTCACCTCCGAGGTTTTGAAATCTCGGTCTCCGTTCATCTTGAGATACAGCGACTGTCGTGATATACCCATTTTCGAGGCTAATGCGACGATAGAGATACCGCTCATCTTGATTCTGCCGTTAAGGTATTCCAGATTCATTTCATCACCTCCAATTCAAGTTGACATTGTTGTCACCTCTTACAGAATACCACAGGTTTACAAATTTGTCAACCTGCAATAATCAACAAATTTAATGTGCTTATGTTGTTGAATTTGTCAACTTTGTAAATATATGTTGACATTTCTGTAAATCGGTGCTACAATAAGAAAAAAGGAGGTGATAAAAATGACAATAGGGGATCGCGTTCGTGCTCGCCGCATCGAGAAAGGTATGACGCAGAGCGAACTCGCACAAAGGCTCGGATATAAGTCGAAATCGTCTGTTGCACATATTGAAAACGGTAGAGATATCCCGCGGGCAATGATTGTGGAGTTGTCCGAAATCCTTGATACAACGCCGGGTTATCTTATGGGCTGGAACGATGAGCAGACCCGCCCCGAGACAATCACGACCGAGCCGCTCACAGGAGACGAACGCCGGCTCCTTGACCTGTTCCGGCAGCTGACCCCGAAAGAACAGGGGTCTCTCATAGGCCGCGCAGAGATTCTCGTCGAACAGCACCGGGAAGCCGAAACGGAAGACGCAGGCTGATAAAGTTTTATAAATGAAAGGAATGTTACAAATGAAAAAGTTGATATCTGTTATAATGACTATGTTTATTGCCGTTACCGCGCTGACGCTCCCCGCGTCGGCGGCGGGTAAGATCGCGGCACCGACAGGAGTGACCGCAAAGGTCAAGTCTGACACGTCCGTGCGCGTTTCGTGGGATAAGGTCGCAGACGCGTTCAAGTACACGGTCTATTATTCTACCGACGGCAAGACATATAAAGGTTACGCGACCACGCAGGCTACGTATGCGACCGTGAAAAAGCTCACGACCGGAAAAAAGTACTATTTTGCTGTCAAAGCGGCAGACAAGGCAGGCAATAAAAGCTCATACAGCAAGGCAGTTACAGCAACTCCGAAAATCTCCGACAGCACGACCGTCAAGGAGTCGTCCGGCGCGATAAAAGTGACGCAGATGCCCGGAACGGTCACGAATAATGATTATGCGATACTCCGCATAACGGGCAAGCCGAACACAAAATACAAGCTGTCGGTCTTTTACTCCACGACCGTGAGCAAGGCGGAGGGAACAGGCACAAAGACCTCGGACGCGAACGGGATCGTGATGTGGAAATGGAAGGTCGGCGCGAATACGAAAGCCGGAGAACACAAGATCGTTATATCCGGCGGCGGCGATACGCTGACAACGAAATTCGAGACAGTCAAGGAATGAAAAAAAGCCCCTCGGCGCGGGATTTTTCCCGTATCGAGGGGTTTTGAAAAAGGAGTGATGTTATGGCGACCGCAAAGAAGCTGCCGTCCGGCTCCTGGAGATGCCGGGCTTACGACAAAACGACAAAAAGCACGAAGTCCTTCACGGCGGCGACCAAGAAGGAGGCGGAGTATCTCGCGAACGAGTGGCTCTGCACGAAGCGCTGCGCCCCGACGGAGCTGACGGTCGGGCGGGCAATAGATCAGTACATCGAAAGCAAGTCAAACGTTCTCTCGCCTTCCACGCTTCGCGGGTATCGCATTATACAGCGGAACGCGATCGGAAGTATCAAAGATGTCCGGCTTGACAGACTCGACGAGCTGAAGCTCCAGACGTGGGCGAACGAAAACGCGGCGAAATATTCTGCAAAGTCGATAAAAAATCAATTCGGGCTTATGTCGGCGATCTTGAAGCAGAACAAAGTCCGGATCGACCTCGACGCAGTACTGCTGAAAGCGAAGGAAAAGACCGACTATCAGATCCCGACTCCGGAGATCATGGGGCGGATCATGCGGGCAGTCAGCGGGAAGCGTGCAGAGGTCCCCGTTCTGATCGCTTTGATGTGCGGGCTCCGGCAGTCAGAGATCGCCGCCCTCAAATGGGAGGACTTCGACGGAAAAAGCCTGCACGTTCACGCCGCGGTCGTCCCCGGCGAGGACGGAAAGCTGGTGCGGAAGGAACAGCCGAAGTCATACGCGGGAAACCGCCGCGTAGATGTGCCGGACAGGCTCGCAGCGCTTCTCACAGCGCAGAACGGGACGGGAGAGTATATAAGTCCCTACCGCACACCGTCGGGCGCTCTCCGGGCATTTCAGCACATTTGTGAGCGGAACGGCCTGCCGAAGTATAAGATGCACGAGCTCCGCCATGCATACGCGTCGCTGATGCTGATCGAGGGAGTCGCCGACAAGTACGCAATGGAGCGCCTCGGACAGTCCACGCCGCACATGATAAAAAATGTGTATCAGCACACTTTCCGGAGCGAGCAGACCGCGATCTCACTGAAACTCAACGAGGTTTTTGACGACCTCGGGAAAGCGGAATAATCAAAAAACTTGCCACGAAACTTGCCACAAAAAATTATAAATCCTGTATTTATGCGGGTTTATAAGCATTGTCGGAGGGTTCAAATCCCTCTTTCTGCGCCAAAGTGAAAACCGCTTTATCGTGCAAACCCGCACGGTTAAGCGGTTTTTTCATATTTCCCACTTTTGCCGAATTTAAGAAAATTGCTCTGAAATATAAGTTTTTTTGGCCTTTTTTGCCACAACTTGCCACGAAACTTGCCACGACCGGGCTGTGCTCGGGCTATTTTCGCGATGTGCAATTTGCACAGTGCGGCGTATGTGTTTTTGTAAGATTTGTAAAAGTATCAAATTTTGCGACTTTTTTTGAAAAAACTATTGACATATCGCAAATTTTGCGATATAATGTAATTACAGAAAAGGAAAACGGCAGCCCCGGACGGGGTAGAAAGGAAAGAACAATGACAGTTAAAATCAACGGAGTTGTATTTGCAGAAATAACAACAAACAGATCACTCACAATCAAAGAAGCTATGTATGTAGCAGGATATGACATCGATAACCCTGAGGATTGCGAAAATGCGTATAATAACGATGTAGAGGGATTTTACCTTGACGATTGCGGAAATTACTGCTTTGATTATGATGCAGTAGAATTGTGTTATTAAGGAGGGCATAACATGACAATACAGATATATGGTAATGCCCGTCACGCCGCCGGCGATGATAACGCTTATATTGAGCAGTATTTTGCAAATCTCGAGGACGCAGCCGCAGCGTGGAGAGCATTATTAAACAAATATAATCACCCCGGCGCTTGCGGCGAATTACGCGCTGTTAAGACCACCGAGGATAATGTTCGCCCGGTTTACGGGTACGGCAAAGATATATGTATTGCGGCGTATGCTAATCAGCCGTGTTTTATGATCGGTCATTGGTCAGGCTATTGTGAGTGCGTCTAAAGGGATGTGGTAAGATGACTATCAAAGAAATGCGAAAGGCTGCCGGTATGACGCAGAAGCAGTTTGCAGATTATTTCAGCGTCACGAAATCGGCGGTTGAGAAATGGGAGCGCGGGCAGCCTGAATGCCCGGAACATCTGCGCAGTCTGATCGAATATAAGTTGATCAGCGAAAAGAAAATAGAAAAAGAGGACAGCTGAAAAGCTGCCCTCTTTTTCACATCGGCATCGCGCTTGTGACTATCCAGCCGTCGCGACCGTATAGCTTGATATATTCGTACTTTGTCGCCGGATCAGTTTGCCGTGAGTTCACGCACACGATGCATTCCGACCCTGCCGTTATCAACCCGAGATTCTCCGACTTGTACCTCGGTGCGCTGCGAATCCGTGCATTGAACGCCAGCTTCACAGTTTTCAGCGAAGGCGATGAAACTGACGGCTGAGTATTGTACTTTATGTACGGACACTCGAACCAATCAGTCCAGAATGTCTTGTCGAGCTTATGCTTGACTACGCCGTCCCCGCGGGAGCCGAGCGTGCTCTCGATCGTCTCGCCGTTGCCGATGTATATCCCGATATGGTTGCCGTGGGTGCGGCTGATGAGTATAATACCGGGTGTTTCCGGCAGCGTGTCGATCTTTCCTTTTACCTTTGCGAGATTATACATATCACCAGCGTTCTTGTCGGTGCTGCCTTCATACTTCGGAGAGCCTGTCCCGCCGTCGTCTTTCCCCGACCAGTAATATGATTTCACGAAGCAAACACAGTCAACGCCGTAGTACCCTTTATTTGCAATCGCGTGCAGTTCCCTTATCCTGCTCTCGGTGTATCCGGATCTTGACGCCGGAACCGATTTGCACTGCGTGACCTTCCGGTCAATATAATCGTCTGTAATCAGCGCGAGTGTTCCTGCCCACATATACTTGGTTTTTAAACCGAGGGCCATTTTAACGTGTTTTACAAGTCCATCATTTGTGTACATCATCTTCACCGCCTTTTATGTAGTCTCCGATCGGGCTTCCGAGCTCAAGCCAATCCTTCATTGTCTCAAGCGCCACGTCAACCCATGCAGAAAACACCCGGAACGGCAGGAAAGCAGCCATTACCGGGAACTTCTCAACAAACCAGTCATATACCAGACGCAGCTTCAGCTGTCCGGTCTTCTCTCCGAGATATTTTTCAGCCATTCTATAATGGTGTGCTTCTCGTTTACCGCGAGATAGACTATAATCACTACAGCAATAACACCGCCGATTATCAGTTTTATAATGTCAGCCGATTCCATTGTTGTTTTCCTCCGTTCCTTCCAGAGCATCGCGCAACCGACCTGTCACAGCATCAATGACCTGTTTTTTCGTATTGGCATTAAGCTTATTGCTCTTTGCGATTTTCAGAATGTTCTCAGCTTTGCTTTTCCATGCATAGAAACCGAAAGCCGTTGCCGTTGGAGCGCCTATGTATGCGAGCAGTTCCCGTAGCTGCTCATGTTCTTCATTGACAATATACGCACCGAAAACGGCTCCTGCCGCCCAAATCGCGACGGCAGAGCCGAGAACGAGCTTTGAAAACTCTATCTTCATGTTTCCGCGTATTTCGCCATATCTACCGCGTGATTTGCGGCTATCTCCGCGACTGTCAGCGCTCGGCTGTAGAATCGTCCGTTGTATAACTTCCCATTCATCGGGCGATCATACACCGGGGCTTCTTCCACGGAGATTATCCGTGGGTAGAGTATGCTGTCCCTGTTCTGATTTCTGTTTTCGCCGAACTGCACCCCGTCTGCGTAGTATTTCACGGTATTTCTCTCCGTTTCAGCAGGATCGGGAATAGAAACAATAGATACTGTATATTTCTCCCCAAGTGTCATGCCTGCGGAAATCATATCGTCGATTGACCCGCCCCAAGAGAAATAGGGATTGATTTTAAACGTGCTGCCCGAGATGTCACCGGCGTAAACACTCACAAACGCGCTCGCGCTCTCAGATATTCCGAATATCCCTTGCCATGTATTGGAACTCACTCCGTCTATCTGAAAATAAACTTCCAGCGTCCAGCCGTCTGATGAGTTAAAAGCCGGCACGTTAAATCGTGTCTGCGGGGTTACTATCATCTCCGGGATATTGATTGATAGCTTTTCTTCGCTGCCCTCGTAATGATATGCCAGCTTATCCGTCACATATCCCGTTGACGGCACTCCCCCACCTGCTCCGTAAATCGGATTGACTATCATACACTCACCCCCATTGATGTAACTCTGAATGTCAGCGCATTTGTTGGTACTGTCTTGCATTTAAACGTAATACCCGCCGCTGTATCGGATATCGCTAATACTCCGCAGCTTGCCCATTCTTCCACGCTTGCAGGGTCAACGTCTATGACGTTGCGCTTGCTTGTGTCGTGTGCGTATGTGACCGTCTGCGTGTTACTGCTCCAGCCCGCAACGGTCAGTGTCAGCGTGTCGCTCTGCGTGATTTTCAGCTCGGATTTAAGTATCGCAAAAATCTCTTTCCAGTTCATGACAGTTCATCCCACCCTTCATCGTCATTCATCACGAAGATCTGCTTCGTTGATGTCACGAGCATACTCGAGCCCGGGCAGAGTGCGAGATTCCCTCCGAGGTTGTCGATATCCGCGGTTGTCAGCGGCATTGTTTCCGGTACGGTCTCGGTCGTGATCTCGACCTCAACGTACCGCTTTCCGGGGAATGTTGCTGTTACTTTTCCGAACATTGTTGTTACCTCCTATTTTATGAGCATACCGATAAGCGCGGTGCCGATACTTCCCGACACCGCGCCTATTATTGCCGCTATTACCGACTCCCAGCGTTTCGCCGGCTTGCTTTCAAGATCGTTGACCTTCTCTGCAACGTCGTCGAGCTCCTTGCTCATGTGCTCCATTTTTGACGCCATTTTTGCAACGCTCTCGACGAGCTGGTCGCTGTGATCCTGCCGCTTTTGCAGGCTCTTGACCGACTGCTCGACCGCGGTTATGCGCTCAACGATCTCTTTTTCAAAGTTGTCCATTGCACACCTCTCACTCGTCAGAAACGGGAAAAGCAATAGCGTGCCAATATGCTGCGGCCTGCCTTATAAACCTATAGTAGGTTCCATTAAAACTTACTATGCCGTTATTAGCCAGTAGACCTGACTGTATGGTTATTGGCCTATATAATTCTTTATATAGCACCTGATTATACAGGTCTATGAATTTATACAGTGAGCAGTATGATGCGCTTTCAACAATGTTTCTAAATGAAGAAGTGCTGTATAAACTTTCCGAGTTCTGCATTGTTATTTCAGGGTCTGAATTTGAGTTTATACTTGAGGCAAATATAGTCCACACGTCATTAATGTTTTGTGCAAATGTCCAAGTATAACTTCCTATTTTTATATAGAACGCTGTTTCATTTGTGCTTACGTGAATTCTTACAGTAGCATTTGTAACTGTTATGCTTCTTTCGGTTGTCGCAACTGACGCATTTGCTCGACCTTTAAATTTTGCGGTTGTTGAACCGCTTGTGTGTGATGTAGCTATTCCGCACGTCTTGTTTGCGTCTATCCAAAGTCCATTTTCGTCTTTTGTTAAAGGTGTGTTTGCGTCCAGGAAGTCAACTATAGCCTCAAAACACTCGTCGGCTGTACCCGTAGTATTGAGTACAATTTCATTAAGACTGTGGCTCATATTTTTCTCCTCCTGTTAAAACATCTGTTACTACTAAATTTGATGTGTTTTCAATGAAGCCTGGCATTAATATATCAGCGCCGCCTCCTGCTTTCGGGATATGATCCATAACGCCCTTGATCGTGCCGTCGTCGTAGGATATCCCCGCGAGCCGCAGGTGATCGGTGCCATTTACCTGCTGTGCCTTTGTGATGTTCTCGAGCTTGTCGAGCTTATCCGCGAGCGTCATCACTCCACCCCCGCGTATATGATATAGTTGACAGTGACAAACGGCGGCAGGTTGTTGTGTGCCTGTCCTCCACCTGTGCTTGCAGCGGTCGCCGAAACCGTGAATCTTGTCGGACCGCCGGTTCCCATGCTGTTGATCGATGCTGTGGACGGTGAGGTCGCTGCATTTGTTACCTCGATCTCTGCGGGGTTTGTCGTCACCGTTATCGCGTGCGAGTGCGTCGGCATTTCGGCGGTCGTGAGCGTGTGTTCTTCCTCGCCGCCGGTTGTTCCGAGCGCGGAGAATGTTCCGGTGTTTTTCCCGAACGCAGTACGCCCGCGGAAGTCGGGGACGTTAAACGTCGAGGAACCGTCTCCGGAGCCGTAAGCCGTGCCGATGTTCGCGAAAAGGTCGGCATACTTCGTGCGGCTCACCTCGCGCCCGTCGCAGAGGATCCACTTCGCCGGTGCAGCCGCGCACGCGGTCATTTTGATATCGCCGATGCTGTTTGCAGCCGGCCATACTACCTCGGACGAAAAACGCGGGAACGCTCCGCCGCACACTGCCGTATTGGCACGCGTATCGGTTATCATCGCGTCCGTGATCTCCAGACTTCCCGCGGGTATCGTTATGATCGCGAGCCCGAGGTCGTAGATCGTGCCGTCGCGCACGATATCGGGCGGCTGCGGGTCTCCGCTGATCTCTCCCGCGATGACCGCGAGCGAGAACGTCTTCAGCGACATGTTGAGACGTGCGACCACGCGGTCAATGCGCGTATAAGTCCCGTCCGCGTTCGTCACGGGCAGATTTTCCGCGCTCTCGACCTTGCCGAAATGCCCCTCCGCCCAGGCGTACCCGGGAGCAACATTGACGGACATACCGCCGCCCGCAGAGACTTTCAGCGCCGTTGCATCGTCGAGCAGCACGCCGTTTGACATCATGCCGAAAGCGTACCGGGCGAAATCTTCCGCCCACACCTCGGTGTTGTTAAAAAATCCCGATCTCATGCGTCCTCCTATGTTATCTCGGCGGGATAGATGTCGCCGAGCACCGGCACTGTTTCTATCCCGATTTCCGAATAATTTTCCTGTATCTTGTGTATGCGCCGGTCAAGTGTTATCCCGAACGGCTCATACTGTACCGTCACAATATCGCCGATGTCATAATCGGTCTTGTATTCATAGCTCCCCGAACGCGAAACGGAAGCCGCCACCTCGTACCGCTCCGGCGTGATGTACTGCGGTGCAAGCGATTGCAGCAGCGCGATCGTGCCCGGAACGTCAAGAAAAGTCACGCCCTCGACTGTCCGAGTCCTGCACTGGTCGGTCGTCACGCATATCTCGTGCAGCTCCGTGCCGGTTGCTCCTGCGCGGTCGTATCGTGTCACTACCTCGCCGAACTCGCCGCTGTATCTCATCGTTACCGCGTTGACGGTTCCACTGTTATCACTGACCGCGGAAACGCCACCGACGATACTGTCATACTCCGGCGAAAAGATCACCTGCGGGTTTTCCGACTGCCCCGCACTGCTGTCTTTCCCGGCACGGCAGGAGAAAACGAGCGAGCCGCTGTTCGGGTCGAGCTCGATTATAAAACCGACCCCGGAGAGCCGTGCGATCTCCCGGAGTGCGTCGTGTAGATCGGGATATTCCAGCCGCACTGTGACCGTGTTTTCGCTGCCGCTGTGAGCCCCGAGCGCGAGCCCTGGGATCATATCCTGCTCCGCGCCCTCAATGCACACGTCCTCGACGAGTTGCCGCATTATATCCTCGGCGTTGCCCGTGTACGTCTCCGCGCTGCGGACGATATGCCCGTGCAGCAGGTACGAAAGAAAACGCCCGATCACGGTCACGTCTGTCGTGCCGTCGCTCTCGGTATTTTTTCCGACATATAGGATCACGCCGCTTTCGCGTGCGTCCGTGCGCATTATATAATTTTTCGTGACCGCGAGGGCGTTGTTGTCGCCTGTCGGCGGCAGGTGTATCTCGAAATACCCCGCCTCGTAGAAGCGCCGCTCCCAGAGCAGGGAGTTTTCGGTGTCTATGATGCCGAGCGGGTCAATGTTTTTGTCATATACTATTAACTCAACCATATATGCCACCTATTTGCACGATCTCCGCGATCTGCTCGACTCTGCGCTCGATCTCGTCGTATGTCATGCGGGCATTTATCGCCGCGGGTGCGTTGGTGTACATCGCACCGAACCGCGCCGTGTATGCGACCTCAATATCGAGATCGTCCATGCCGCTTTCCGCAGAGTATGTAAACACGTTTGCGCCCTGCTTCAGCTCAAAAAACGTAAACGGATAAATCGTGCGATTGAAAATATTTGTCGTAACACCGCCGCGTGTGAGCATTATGTGTTTGTTGTCCTGTCCCGTCGTTATGGTGATGACGTCCCCGGCCTGCATTGTGAAATTCAGCCGGGCGGCCTTGCCCGTGTCAACGTTGATAATCGCAGGATTGATGACCTTTGCGTTCGCGGTCAGTTTTATTGTCATTCCCGTGTCGGCTTCGCCGTCATTGTATATTTCCGCGAAAAGCGACGCAATGCGCCGGGAAATATAAAACGATGTGTCCGGGAACGTGTAGGGGAACATGAAAACGGATTCAGACCCCGCGATTACTGCCTCCGCGTCCGTTTCTGCCCGGAAATAAGGGTCGGGGCATATCAGCGTCGCCATACCGAAGAGCGTTTCCGCGTTCGGCGGTATTTCGCACGACTGCACGATATAGTCTATTTTCGACGCGCCGAGACGGCCGACAAACGTCATAGTGCCGCTTGACTTCACCGCAAAAATGCGGTACAAGTCGTGCATAGCCTGCTCCGCGTCCACGCCCTTACGGATTCGGAAATTTACGATTATCTGCCGGGCGGGAATGACGGAAAATGTCGGCGTCGCTCCGTCTTTTCCCGTGACTGCCTGCGTGCCGATCTGACCCGTCGAAGATACGCCCGTGATGCTTGTCAGCCGTACATACTGATCGGATATCAGGTCTATTTCCTGCCCGATAGCGGGATTTTCAAACGTTAAACTGTTCATTTTCCCGCCTCCTATGCACTGTACAGCTCGGCGATCTCCTGCTGTTGCTGCTGATCCTTCCGCTGCTCCGCCGGGGTCGCCTTTTTATAATAATTATTATTAAACGTGTAGTTCGTGACGTTCTCCTTCGGCACGTTCGACGGCACATACGCCGTTGTGTTCGCGCTCATGCCCGCACCCGTTTCGAGAAAACGCGCCGCCTGTATAGTCGCATATCTTTCCGCCGCTTCCGCCTCCGTCACGGTGTCTTTGAGGTACTGATCGAACAGCGCCATTTCCTCTGCGGTATCAACTATTTGATTTTTCGCCGCCTCGAACGCCTCCGACGCAGTCATACCGGATTTTATAAAATCGTTCTCCGCTCGGAAAATGTCGTATTTCAGCTCTTCGGCCTTGTTCTTGCTCTCTTCCTGCGCGAGCTCGTCGGCGTGCAGTACCTCGTACAGTTTCTTGCCGGCGTCATACCAGAACGCCGTGATCTCGTCGTACCACTGTTGCAGGTTTGTGCCGAGCAGGCTGTCGATTATACCAAGGGCGCCGCTGAAAATGCTTTCGAGACCTTCGCCGAGACCACTGAAAATATCCTTGCCGGTCTCGACCCAGTCAACATTTTTAAACGCGTTGATGATAGCACTTATGATTTGTGGGATAGCCTTTAAAATTTCCGGAATAGCCTTCGGCAGAGATACCGCGAGCGTAGTGATGAGGTCAATGCCGCTCTGAACGAGCTTTCCGAGGTTGTCCTCGCTTGTCAATTCGCCCACAATAACAGGGATTAGCTCTGTCGCTTTTTGGATCAATGACGGAATTGCCAAGGTGATGCCATTTATAAGATTTATCAGTAAATCAAACCCTGTCGAGATTATGGCTGGGGCGTTCTCGATTATTTTATTGCCAACGTCTCTGACTATGCCCGGGAGCATAGGTATCAATTTGTCAACTGTTTTATTCAGACCGCCGATCAGGCCGTTAAAAAGCATAACCGCGCCGTCAACCACTTTCGGGGCAAATGTAGGGAGCTGATCGACCAACTGAGTGGTTAAATCGGTGAGTCCTGAAATCAAAGTCGGCAGCAACGTCAAAATAGCGTCCGGCGCGTTCTCGGCGATGCTAACTATAACCGTATTGAGACCGTTCAGCAAATCCGGAAGCATTTCGTTGATCTGACCGACGAGGTCAGTCGTGAGCGTTTTTATCTGCCGCCGGAAGTCCTGCCCCGCGGATATATCGCCCGAGAACATTTTCCCGAAGCTGTCCGCGATGCTCGGCAGGTTTTTCCCGACCGAGTCCGTGAGCGTTTTCAGACGCGGCGCAAATGACGTCGCGATTATCTTCCCGGAGACCTCCGCGTTTGCTTTGAGCGTGTCAAGGCTGTCGTTGTACGCGTTCAGGTTGTCAAGCGCGTCCTGCGACATTATAAGGCCGGCGGCTTCCGCCTCGTCTCCGAGCTTTTTCAGTGCATCGGCTCCCCCGAGTATAAGCGGGTTCAACTCCTGCGCCGATTTTCCGAACAGCTGCATTGCGAGATTGTCGCGTTCGGTCTCGTTCTCGACCTCTCCGAGCGCGTTGATGATCTCGTTGAAAACTTCCTGATTGTTCCGGAGGTCGCCGTTCTGATCTCTCACCGAAACGCCGAGCGCGTCAAAGGCTCCTTTGACCTGGTCGCTCGTGCTGGTCATGTTCTTCGTGAGTTTCGCCATGCTCTTGGTGATCGTGTCGGTATCGACGTCGATCAGCTTCGCGGCGTACTCCATTTTCTGGAGCTCCTCGGTCGTGAGCCCCGTCTGCTTGCTTAATGTGTTGAGATCGTCGGCCCACTCGGCAGCGTCGCCGGTCATTTTAACGATTGCCGTCCCTGCGGCCGTCGCGGCGCTCGTGTATGCGGTCAGCGCCTTTGTTCCGGCTTGCAGTGACTTCGTTATCGCCTGCCCGCCGATCTTTGCGGCGGCTCCTGCCGCTTTTCCAGCCTCGGAAGCAACTTTTTTGAACCCCTGCGCGACCTTTTCGACCTCTTTTGCGACTTTTTCGGGCATAAGGTCTTTTAATTTGAGGTTTTTCAGGTCTTTTGCGGCCTTTTCCGTCTCTTCGAGCTTTTTCGTTGTCTTGTTGAGCTCGGTCTGCGTGTTGTTGAGCTGTACCTGATAGCCGTTATATGCTTTTTCAGCCTTTTCGACTGCGTTTTTCTGACTGTTCAGCTCTGCGGCAGCTCTCCGGGCTTCCTCGCTGTTCTCGCCGAACGTCTTTGTCATTTCCTCGAGCTTCTGTTCCGCGGCGGAATACTTACTTTTCGCCTCGTCGTATGCCTTGCCACTGTCAGCAACGGCAGTTTTCAGCGCGTTTACTTTTGCCTGCTGCGCTTCGACCTTCTTTGTGAGCACGTCCGCAGTCGCCTGCAAACCCTTCATGCCCTGCCCCGTCGTTCCGAACTCCGAAGCGACGAGCTTCAGCTCGCTGTCAAAAACTTTCAGCTCCGAATTAACGCCCGATATTGCCGCTTTGAACGCTTTTTCGCCGTCCAGCTCGATCGTGGTTTTTATAACGCGCTCTGCCATGTTTACCGCCCCTTATCCGTTCGCTTCGAGCCTATACAGCCATATCTGCAAAATGTCGCCGGGCGATAAATACACCCACGTTTCCGCGAATGATAGCCCGGCGTACATTCCCTTTGCAACTATGCGGAGAGTGGTGTTCACTCTCCGCTTTCCTTTTTTTTTCTTCTGTTTTCCTTTATTTCCTCGAGCGTTTCGTCGATCTCTTTGCTCTCGACTTTCACGCCGTCCGGCACCTCGTAACTCATATCGTTGCGCATTGCGTCATATATAGCGCCGCGCATTTCCGCGAGCTCTGTGATGCCGATTATCATTGCGAGATCGGCAGGATCAAACACGGGCTTTTCCTCGCCCTGCATAAATCCGTTTTTTATTGCGTAGTTATCGCGCTTAATAGCGGCATTTACGAGTATTCCAAAAACTTCCGTAATTCTTGCGAGCATTCCCGCTGCGTCCTCGTCGTTTCCGCGCACCCAGCCGTCGAGCTTGTTTAGCCCGCCGCACTTTTCGGCTATCTCTGACGTTGCTTGCGTACTCCAGAATAGCTCGAACTCGCGCCCGAGTATCGTTATAGTGTTTTTCATTTTCCTTTTTTCCTTTCCTGTAGTCGGTTTCCCGCATATAGACCCGCGGCTCGCGCGGGAGTATATCCGGGAGCGGTTGCCCGCCCCCGACTGTTACGGTGTATCGTCGTTGTCGTCGTCCGTAGGATCGGTAGGATCAACAGGGTCGGTTCCGCTTTCTGCCGCAACGATAGCGGCGATAACTGCCGGTCTTGTTTCTGCCGTGATGCTTGCCGCGCTGGAGATAGCGACGGGCGTGTCGTCGATAGTAACGCTGTCAATGTTGTACTTCACGCACAGCGTGTACAGCTCGTTGTTGTTGGCTGCTCCGAGCTGGGCTGCGGTGCTGTCGATGTTCGCCTGTATGTTCAGCCAGACGATAGCCTCGCCCTCTGTCTCGAAGCGAGACTTCCTGCGCAGGTTCTTTTCCGGGTTATATCCTGCAACGGGTTTTACATTACCGGTCACTGTCGGAGTATTCCAGCTTATGCTTTCGCCCTTTGTCTGCACCTGTTCGTCTCCGACTCCGCCGAAGGTTACCTGATAATACCAGACGGTTTCATAATACTTTATGTTTGTGTCCGGATAAACACCGGGGACGATATAACCGAGACCGACTGTGTTCTGCTTCGGAGCTTCGCCGAGATCGACGTATTTTTCGCCGCCCTCTTCGACGAGCTTGCCGCCTGTTATGAGCGCTTCGACCTGCGCCTGTGAGAGCTCTGTGCCGTCACCGAACTCGTCAACGCCGAGCGTTATCGTGCCGGACTGGAAGGTCTTGTCGTTGTTTACCTCGCGATTGTCGGCGAAAAGCTTGTTGTCATTCATGGTGATCGATACGTCCGCCTCGATCGCGCGGCCTACTATAAAACCGTCGCCGTATGTCGGGAGCGAGCCGTATGTGGGCGGCGTCGGCACCTGCGCGGCGACGAGATAGTTGAGTCCTGTTCTTGCCATTTTTTACCCTTTCCGCTCGTGTCCCGGCGGGACTGAGCTATAAATTATATTTTTTCAGATATTCGTCCATAACGTCGCCCATAGCGACATATACTTCCGGCGCGGCTTTTTCTTCGATAGCGTCCACGAAGCGCGAGCCCTGATATGAGCTTGTTCCGTAGTGCAGCACAAAGGCTTTCTCCGCGTTTCTCACGCCCTTACGGTCTTTGCCCTGCGGGTATATCTCCGCGGTGTTCTTGCGCGATTTTTCAGCCCTTGCGACGCTGTCGCGCATATCTCCAGTGTCAACATAACCGCGCTTTGCTTGGTAGCCCTTGCCGTCCGGTGAGACGATCTTGTGCTCTTCGTTCTCAATGCCCTTTTTCCACTCGTCAACGGCTACCGTTGACCCGGCGGCGAGCATATCGTCGGACATTTCGTTCACGTCCTCGCCGAGAGCTTCGAGATCTTTCAGCAGGTCGGAAAAACCCGTCGTTTCAATATGTGCCATAGTTTACGTCCATGTTGCCGTTATCGCGTAGTGCGTGTAGCCGGTTTCCTCTTCATAGATCGGTATTATCTCCGCGCCCACCGCAAAGCCCTCGTTTTCGAGAGCGTCGGAAATGTCAAACGCGATCGTTGAGTATTCCGATTTCGTGAAGTAATCGACCGCGATCCGCCGCGAGCGATAACGGATTTTTCCGTCAGCGTGCAGCCCGCCGGTCGGTGCCTCGGACCATACGATATAATCGGCGTCCTGTTCGTGCGCGAAGTTATGGAAATACGGCACATTCACCGTTGCGAGTGCCGCTTTTACCGCGTCGGCGTATGTCGTTGTCATAACTCGAACGCCTCCTCGATATCGGCGAGCGATAACAGCATCGAAGCAGGACGCGTCGTCCGGCGCTCCTGCTTCTGTACTATGCGGTATTGTCTGCCGTTGATGATAGCAACGTCCTGCGGGTTTACGTCTGCACGGAGCGGACATACGACCGCGTTTGAGATCTTCACGTTTGCTTGCAATCCCTCAAAATAGCGGGACATTCCGACGATATGCGCACGATAGCGCAGGTGATATTTTTCTATCAGCTTTTCGACGGGACGGTCTCCCGGCGCTGCGCTGTTTTCAACGCTGTAAATGTCACAGATTCCGTCATTGAAGGACAGAAAATCGGAAGCCTTAACCGCCATTGTTTGCCGCCTCCATTGCCGCTACTTGCCTTTCGGCTCTCGCTCCGTTTATGTCATTCATAAAATTAGCCTCAAAGTCTTCGGCAGCGTTATTAAACGTGTAACGGCAAAGATCAAGAAGAAGCTGTTCCTCTGAGGGCGTGAGAACATCACTTGACGATGCGGCGACGAGTTTACGGATTTTGTGCTCTGATCTTATAAAAATACCGGTCACTTTATCGTTCGTGTCTTCGTCGTTATATGTGATATTCAGATAGTTTTTTACATCGTCGAGTGTTATCATTTCCGGTCTCCTTACTCGGCAGTTACGGCGATATCTGCCGTTGCTGCGTTGTAGTTGTCACTTGCTGCCGCTGTCACGGTCACGGTCGCGGTACCTGCCCCAACGCGTGTGATCGTCACGGTGCCCTCGGAGTAGGCCGCTGTTGCGACTGCCTCGTCATCGGACGCTGCGCTGACTTCGCCTGTCGGGTCGGTAACTGTGATCGCTGCCGTTGTGGTTTCGGCGGAGAGTGCCGCGGTATCTGCCGACAGTGTCAGCGATCCGTCCGCCTTGCCGATCGTCCAGCTCGCGGTCTTCGCGGTCTGGGTCTCGTCCCACCACTGATGCCCGGAAAACTCGTTTTCGATCGGCGTGAACGTTGCGGAATATGTGCCCGCGTTTGTTCCCGCTGTCGTACCTCCGAGGGTCAGCTGGTCGGTGTCGTATCCCGTCCATCTGGGCGACTGCTCCGCTCCCGTATAGGTGAGAGTGCCGCTCTGTTCGGGTAATGCCTCGATAGTCTGCGCTTCCAAAATAGCGGTGATTATCTGGGACTTGGTGCTGCTCCTGCTCACATCACAGCCGAGCTCCTCAGCGATAACGAGTAATTCAGACTTCGTCATATCGTTGAGGGCTGACTCGGTGTAAATGGTTCCCGGCTGGGCAGGAGGCTCTATTCCCCCAGTGGTATGTTCTGTACTGTTGCGTATGTGGGAACGAGGTTTGTGATATCGAGATAAAGGAACGCGTTGTTATCCTTCGGGCGGCCGTTGCCGAATCCCTTGATCTTATAGACGCGCTCGTCTTCGAGCCACCTGTACTGATCCGCGGTCTCGATCCTGCCGTTTCTGCTCAGGCCTATACCCATGAGGTAACGGCGGGCAATGCCGAAGATTGCGTGCTTCGACGGAACTGCTGTGCTCTGTACGATGTCAACGGGGATCGGGAGAACGTTGTTCGCGTAGCCGCCCTCGACGGTACGGATCGTGGTTGCAGGGAAAACGATGCTGTAGTAATCAGCGGGGTTAACAACGAGGATCGGTCTGCCGACTGTTCTCGTCTTGCCGTTCGGCGCTGTTGCGAGCGTTGCGAGCAGTCCGCCGACTGTTGCGGGGTCAAGCTGCGTTACTTCGATAGCTTCTTTTCTCGGATATACGCCGCCCACAACAACAACGTCATCGGCCACATTACGGGTCATACCGATCGGCTGATCCTTGCCGGTGCCGTCAACAACGCCCGCCTCGAGACCTACTGCATACGCTTCGGTGAGTGTTGCTCTGATGTACACATCTACCCACTCCGGGCCGAGCTCGAGAATGTCGTTGCTGATTGAGAAGAACGCGGAAAGCTTGCACTGCGTCATATTCAGCTGAGCGATCGAACCGGTGAGCTCTGTCACGATCTCGGCGCCGAGCTCGCCCCAGACTGCCGACTGCTCGCCCTGCGTGTTGTATAACCACTTTGTGACTGCGGAAGTGTTCACGAAGTCGATAAAATCGAGCAGCGGGTGTGCGGTGCGGATATCCTCGAGAACGCTGTTAATGGTCGTTGTCGGGAAATCGAGGTTTACGTTTGTGATAGCTGCTCTCGGGTCTGCGGACTTCATCGCGTTTATGATCGCGTTATAGTACGCCTTTTCTTCGCTTGTTAACTGTCTGATGCCGCGTGCCGCGAGTATGTTGCTGTCGAGCACGTCCTTCGATATCTCGTACTTGGCGAGAATTTCGTCGGTGATTACTTTCTGGTAGTCCTTCAGCGCAGCTTCAAACTCCGCCGAGCCTGTTTCTTTCGTCTCTTCGGACATCATAGCCATAACGCCCGCGCTCATACGGGCGCGAATGTCGTTGAGACGTTCCTGTCTTACGTCAGGGTTTGTCATGGTGTTTTCCTCCGTTACATAAAAAATTTATTAATCAGGGCGTTGACCCGCTCGGCGGATTTCTGCTCCGATTTTTCGGTTGTTTCCGGCTCCGGCTCGGGTGTCGGCTCCGGTTCTTTCGGTTCGGGTGTCGGCTCCGGCTCGGGCGTTTTTTCTTCGTCCGGCTTGGCTTCCCCGCGGACCATTGCGCATATCTTGCCGAGGTCGATCTTCAGCTTTGCGGCCGCCTGCCGGTCATCGCCGGAGGGCTCCTGCATCACTGCGTCGAACGTCTCGATTTCGTCACAAAGTCCGTACTCATACGCCTGCTCCGCGGTGAGATAGGTCTCGGCGTCGAGCATCTTTATAAGCTGCTTTTCGTCGAGCTTGTCGCCCGCCTTTTCAAGATAGATCGTCCGGAACGCTTCGCCCAGCACATCGAGATCGTCGGCTGCCTTGCGGAGTTCGCCTGCATTTCCCACGGCCTCCATCCACGGGTTGTGGATCATGAGGACGGTGTTTCTCGGCATTATGACCTGCTTGCACGCGCATGCAATTGCGGACGCCGCCGAGCATGCAAACGCGTCGATATACGCGACAGTCTCCGCGTCGAGTCTTCTCAGCATATTCGCGATAGCGTTTGCCTCGCGCACACTGCCACCCATGCTGTTGATGTGGACTTCCACGCGGCGGAGGTCGCCGTATGCCTGGAGCTGCTTCCGGATATGTGTTGCGCTGGTCTCGCTTTCGATGAGCTTACCGGACCACCAGTCGTACCAATCGCCTTCGATCGTTCCGTACAGATACAGCTCGACGGTTCCGGGATTCTTGGCCTGCTGCCGGATCATATAGTGATTTCTCATTCTGTTTCACCTCCCGCCGTTGCAATTTCGTCTATTGTAGCGTAGTTTTTCGTGAAATAATGCTGCTGCATCGCGGCTTCTCCCGTCGGCTCTAACCCCGCAAAAACGCGGGCTTCGTCCGGCGTTGCGAAACCGGAAGATATCAGCTTGTCGACGCTCGTCGCTATATCAAATACGTCGATGTGCTTAATGTTCGACGTGTCAACTATCGCTTTGCTGCCGCGCGAGATCTCCGTCAGCGACCACAGCCGCGTCGAAAGCGTTTCACTTGCCACGTTCGCGAGCGGGTCAACGGCGCTTGTCAGCGTAAAATTCAGCGCGTCCTTCAGCCCTGCGACGTCTCCTGTCAGCAGTGCCGGAGACATTTTCAGCGCCTGCGCCGCTCTGCTCAGCGCGTCCGTGACGAGCTCTGTTATGTCTTTTACTGTTGACTTTCCGGAAGAACTCGACGAACTGAAGCTCGCCTGCATACCGTTCCATAGTGGCAGCACCGCATTCCGGGTCTTGAAAAACGACTTGAAGCGATTCTCCATGAGATCTTTGTACTTTTCCTCGAAATTCGGGGCGCCCATAGCCGCACCGGGAATGTTCAGAAATACCTTGTTGCCAGTGCCTTCCTCGTATAAATCCGCTGCTGTCTTTATCAGCTTGTCATATCTCGAAAGCAGCCCCATTTTCAGTGCGACCGCGTTCTGATTCGGATAGCTGATATAAAACACGTCGGACATCGGGAACGAGAGCCGACTTTGAAACGTGCCACGGTAAACGTTATAAAAATATTTTTCGAGTATTACCGCGTCCGAGATTGCGAAGCCGTCCGCGATGATCCACTGTTCGCTGTCGAAGGTCTCAAATGCCATTGCTTGCCCTTCGTATAATAGTTTGCTGTAAAACTCGCGCCAGAACTGCGTCGCCGTCTGGTTTATGTTCGGCTGATAGTTCATCTTCGCCCATAACAGCCCTTTTTCCTCTTTGCCGTCTCTGTACGTCTTGATTTCGCAGTTTGCCATGATGTTTGCGAGCATTTCGACAGCCGTAAACATCGCGTATGTATCAATTCCGAGGGTGTCACGCTCGTACTCTTGCAGGTACTCGGTGAGCGTCAACGTTTTAACCTCATTTGTGGATTTGACCCCGAAAAGTTTTCCGAGGAAATCGCCAAAAGCGCCCATGCGATCAACTCCTTCGGGCTTTTTTCAGTGCTTAATATATAAAAACTTGATCGAGCTCAGGTGCTACCGGCGGCGCTTCGTCGAGAACGTATGAAACGCACTCCGCAGCCGCGAAAGCTTTGAAGCCGTCGGTTTTTCTGCTTTTCGGCTCGATCTTCTGATATGTCATGTTGCCGAACTTGGTCATATCTATCTTGCTATTGTTCGCGAACCACCGCATTTCGGGACGTTCGCCCCAGACGATACGCTGCCCGGCAAATTTCGCCGTGATTTGCGGTATAGTCTGCATTTCGTCAGCGCCGCGGAGCAGTTTGATATTGTCGTATTCCTTATCTGCGGAAAAACCGAGATAGTCCCGCAGCGCTTTCGCGAGCAGTGCGTGACGATAGCGGTCGATTCCGAGCTTTAAGATATTCACGCCGAGGCTTGCCCGCTTCTCCGCGATCCAGCACGCCGGAAGCTCCGGCGGGATCTCTTTTGCATGCACAAACGTCAGCAGTCCCATTGCTTCCCACTCTCGCAGCGGCGCCTTTATTCGCGGCAGGTCAGGCGAGTGATCGCATACCCATGTGTGTGGATACCAGTAGTCGGTCTCGCCGATACGGAACAGGAAGCCCGCGGATATCATGTCTATCGTTGAGGCGTAGTCTATACCGACTACACACGGAAGCCCTTGCAGGATCGCCGGATCATACGGTCGGGACGCTGCCTCGAGCTCTTCCCACCGTGCGACCGCGTTTTCTTGGATCGTCGGCGGCCGGTTCATTCGCTTCGTCATAAACGAACTATTCGCGACCGGATTGCTGATATAATCCTGATACTCGATCTCGAGCTCGGCTTGCAGGTGCGGGAAGTACCGGAGTGACGGATTCGCCTTGTGCCACATTCGCTTGTCGTTTACTTCCTCGTCCGCGTCAAGCCGCCAGATGCACGGCAGCATACCGTTATCGGGTATCTCGCTGTTGAGTATTTGCAACGCCTTTTCGAGCTTGTCGTCGAAAACGCCGCCGCGGACATTTCCGTTCGTGGTGATAAACGTCCGGCGCGGGTGTCGTTTTTTGCCGAGACCTGTCGTTGCAACTTCGATCAGCTTGTAATCGCCGTATTCGTGGACTTCGTCAAAATCGACCTTGCCGGGACGGTAGCCGTCCTTTGTCTTTGCGGCGCTGGTGCAATAGTGCCATTCCGAACGCATTTGCAGCCCGACGATGATCTCTTTGTTCCACCGGAAAAACTTCTTGAACTTTTGCGGATTGCTTTCGAGAATGTTGTAAACGTCGAGCCATGACATCTTCGCCTGATCCTCGGACATTGCGAACGAATAAATGTTATATTCTTTAACTCCGCAGGGCGGGAGCATCATGCAGAAATTCTCGAACGCGTCATAACCGTTCTTGCCGCCGCCGCGCCCCATGTTAAAAAATCCTTCCGGGAAGCGGAGCTGACCGTCGGCACGATATAGGCAATTGTGCAGGGCAAAAACGAACCGCTCCCACTCGAACAGCTTATACGGAAAATATTTCTGATAGCTCAGCGACTTGTCGAGCTGAGCCGTGTCGAAGTGTACGTCTTCCTCGGACAGCACGCGCCGAACCATAGCGCCGAGCAGCTTCTGCTCCTCGCAAACCGGGAACTCTTCATCGTTATCAATCAAATCGAGATAGCACTGAACAGCCTCCGGTATTTCGCACATTTCCTCACGCCCTTTACTCGTCCGCCCCTCCGCACGGGAAAAATCCTCGTCTCGCGGCTATTTTCGCCGCCGTTTTCGTCGTTTTATTTAAAATGCCGCTCCCGCGGGAATTTTCCCGTGTTCGCGGCACTTTCACGTCCTGCTTTTTGCAGTCGCTTGCAAATCTTTATATAAAAATACCGCCGGCGCGGGAATTTTCCCGTGCTCGCGGCACTTCTTACAGCTCATCGTCTTCGTCCTCGGGGATTATGTTGTCGGTGGTGATTTTCAGCTCTTTCAGCATCATCATGATCGTTTTTTCGGTGTCCCGTATCTCCCGGAGCACTTCGTTCACGGCGTACCGCTCGGCTCCGTTACGTCCGGCTCTCACCGTGAGGATTCCGTTTTCGGATATTAACGCTTTCAGCTCCCGAAGCTGTCCCCGCAGGTACATGATCTCGTTGACGGTCTCGATAAAAAACGGCGTGTCCGCTTTTCTCGCCGTGAGCTGCGCGATGAGCCCTTCCCGGAACGCCTGATCGGCTCGTTTCCGCTCGGCTTCTTCCTTCGTCGGACGACCGCCCTTGTTCTTGATCTTTTGCTTCATAAAACCACCCCGAAACCTGCCCGAAACCTCGCAAAAACCCTTATAAATGCGCACGCGCGCCCGCACATTCCCTCGCGCCCCCGCATGATCCCCGTTCCCGGAACTGTCGAGAAGTCGGATCGTAGCCATGTCGTTCTGTGAGCCAAGGAGTTGAATTACTAAGTTG